>CBCSVJ010000071.1:0-6109 GCA_965143545.1 uncultured Haemophilus sp.
ATCCACATAAGCAAAAATCCGCCCTAGTTAAAAAAGAAATGCGCGTATTCCAGCATTTGGTTGGTGCGGACTTGGATGCTGATGAGCTCTTGACACCTGCGTTACAATTAGCCCGTAAACGCGTAGTGGTAAAACGTCCTGATTATGCGGAATTTTTAGCGCAAAAAGCGCCCCATGTCAGTCGTGAAACCAAAAATCACCGCTTTGATATTTATATGGGAGAAGCACAATGCTAAAAGAAAGTGCAGTTGTGATGAGCTATGATGCGGAAACCGGTATTGCTAAAGTGAAATGTCAATCACAAAGCGCCTGTGGAGCTTGTTCGGCTAGAGAAGCCTGTGGAACAGCTTCCCTTTCTGAACTTAACGGAAAGCGAGGCGAACATATCTTCACGCTCGAAACCATCACGCCCCTCCGTGCAGGTCAAATGGTAGAAATCGGTCTAGAAGAAAAATCCATGCTTTTCTCCGCACTGTTAATGTATATCGTGCCGCTTTTGACTTTATTGATTGCAACACTGCTTTCTAGCTATATCAGTGAAAATGAGCTCATCCGTGCGATTTTAATCTTTATTTTGACCGCACTTTCCTTTGTAATGGTTAAACGTTACACCCGAAAACTCGATCAACAAACGGAATTTCAGCCTGTTTTGTTGAGAGTATTGTCCTAAATAAAAAAGAGCGGTTAAAAACAAGTTAATTTTCAACCGCTCTTTTATACTTTAAGTTTATTGCAATTCGAAAGGCCTACATGAAGATGTAGGCTTCTCTTTTTTAATTTGCTTGTGATTTTTTAAGGTCAAATTTGTAAGAAACAAAACCATACAATGTCCAACCGATAAAGGTCACAATTGAACCATATAACATCGCTTGTTCACCTGCCGCATAAAGGGCATAGATACTATAGAGTGAACCAATAAAGGCAACAAAGACGGTTGTTTTATATTTTTGTGGCGCAACATTCTCTGCTTTCAACAACACGGCAAGTGCAGCCATTGAGAGCAAGTATGGAATAACATTTGTTACTACCGCTAAGTCCACCAACACATTGAATTGTTTATTTAATGATGGACTAATTGTCATCAAAGAAAGTAAAGTTTGTAATGCAGTAATGGTCACCATACCAACGATTGGTGCATCTTTACTGGTAACTTTTTTGAAGAATGCTGGGAAATAACCTTCTTCTGCTGAAGATTTAAATACTTGGGCAATTGTGAACTGCCAGCCTAATAATGAACCAAAGCAAGACATCACCATTAAGCCCATGATGACTTTACCGATTGTTTCATCAAACATATGAGCAAAGGCTAAACCGAATGGCGCTGTTGAATTAGCGAGTTCAAGGTTAGGTACAATACCTGCGATCACGTTAGTTGAAACGATATAAATTACCGCTGCCCCTAAAGTACCACCAAGTACTGCGATTGGTACGTTTTTCTCTGGATTTTCAACAGCATCTGCGTTTGCACAAGCTGATTCTAATCCTAAGAACGCCCATAATGTCATTGAAATAGATACACCGATCGCTTCAAAAGTAGGTACATTGTGTGGGTTCCAAGAATTTACATACATTGTACCATCAAACCATTTCCAACCGATGATTGAAATACCCACCACAGGAATAATTACACCCCAAATGGTGAATGAACTGATGTTACCCGTAATTCTTGCGCCACCGAAGTTAAGAATGGTAGCAAGCCAAAGAGTGAAGATTGTCCATAATGCGATAGAAAGTGGAGAAAGAGTTGCACCGAGGAACTCTGAACCATAACCTACAGCAGAAATCGCAATCGCAGTATTCGCAATAACTAATGATACACCGTAAGTGTAGTTTGCCATGAAGTTACCAGCTTTACCGAAAGAGTATTCCGCATAACCACCCATACCACCAGATTTTTTACTGAACATACCGCATTGTGCGAATGCATAAGCTAAGGCTGTTGAACCAACGGCTGTTACAAGCCAAGAAACGATGGAAATAGTCCCAATTTCGGCTAATTTGGTCGGTAACATAATAATACCGGAACCCATCATATTAACCATGGTAAGAATGGTGAGTTGTACCACACCAATTTTATTACTTTTAGCACTCATAATTTATACTCCTACAAGTGCGGTCAAAAAATCAGATGTTTTTAACCGCACTTTTTTTGTTTGTGCTGAGAGGGTTATAAGGAAAAACCTCATAACCTCACTTTATTAATAGTCAGTTAAAACATAGCCATATGCACGAGTACGTCCATCAGGGTCTTTTTGTAAGTAAACCCCTTGGATTTCAGGTGCAAAGCCAGGTAATGTGTTAATACCTTCTTCTAATGCAAGGAAGTATTTTTGTGCAGTTGAACTCCATCTTTCTCCTGGAACCACACATAACACACCTGGAGGATAAGGTAACGCACCTTCCGCAGCCACACGACCAACAATGTCTGTTAATGGAACAAGTTCAACTTTGTTACGAACGAATTCAATATTCGCATCGTGTGGATTTAATGCATATTCCGGTAATGTTGCTTTGCGGAATAGGTCTTTTTGAAGTTGTTTTACATTACGGCTTACATAAAGGTCATGCATTTCTTGGCATAATTGACGGATGGTATAGCCTTTGTAACGGTCTTCGTTGTTTTTATACACAGTTGGCAATACATCTTTTAATAAAGAGTCTTGTTTAATGTGTTTTTCAAACAAGGCGATTTGAGCAACCAAAGTTTGCATTTTGGTGAGGGTTTCTGCCGGAGTGAGCAAGAATAAGATTGAGTTCAAGTCACATTTTTCCGGAATAATACCGTTTTCACGTAAGTAGTTTGCAAGAATAGTTGCTGGTACACCAAATTTTTCATATTCGCCGGTTTCTAAGCTGATACCTGGAGTGGTAAGCAAGAATTTACATGGGTCAACGAAGTATTGTTCATCAGCATAGCCTTCAAATTTATGCCATGTATCTGTTGGGTGGAATTTGAAGAATTCGAGATTAGTTGCAATTTCTTCTGTGTCATAATCTTGCCATTTTTTACCTTTAATTGTGGTTGGAATAAATGGACGAATTAATTCACAGTGATTTAATACTAATTTACGTGCTTCGATACCTACTTTCACACATTCATGCCATAAACGACGACCTGCTTCACTACCTTGAATTTTCGCATTCACATCTAATGCCGCAAATAATGGATAGAACGGACTGGTTGACGCATGTAACATAAAGGCGTTATTGAAACGTTTGTGGTTTACATAACGATCTTGACCTTTAATGTGTTTATCTTTTTTGTGAATTTGTGAAGTTTGTGAGAAACCTGCTTGTTGTTTATGAACAGATTGGGTCACTAAAATACCTGGGTCGTTTTCATTTAATTCAAGCAAAAAAGGAGAGCAATCTTTAATAAATTGAATGAATTGTTCATAACCTACCCATGCAGAGTCGAATAAGATGTAGTCACAAAGATGACCAATTTTATCTACCACTTGACGTGCGTTATAAATTGTACCGTCATAAGTACCTAATTGAATAACTGCTAAACGGAATGGACGTTTTTGGTTTAATTTTTCAGGTGCGACTTCTTTAATTAATGATTTCAAATAATCTTCTTCGAAGCAGTGACTGTCGATACCACCAATGAAACCAAATGGGTTACGTGCAGTTTCTAAGTAAATTGGGGTTGCACCCGCTTGAATTAATGCACCATGGTGGTTTGATTTGTGGTTATTACGGTCAAATAACACTAAATCGCCCGGAGCTAATACAGCATTTAACGCAACTTTGTTTGAAGAAGATGTACCATTTAATACGAAGTAAGTTTTATCTGCATTGAATACTTGAGCCGCATATTTTTGTGCATCACAAGCTGCACCTTCGTGAATTAACAAGTCACCTAATTTCACGTCAGCATTACAAATATCTGAACGGAAAATGTTTTCACCGTAGAAGTCATAAAGGAAACGACCTGCCGGATGTTTACGGTAGTATTGACCACCTTGGTGTCCCGGACAGTCAAAAGCAATATTACCCATTTCTACATATTCACTTAACATTTTGAAGAATGGAGGTAACATTTTTTCTTCATAAAGTCTTGCAGCAGTTTCGATTTGACGGCTATAAAGCTTAATGTCATAACCATTTAAATCTTGAATATGATAAATAGCATCATAGAATTTCGGATCAACTTGTTCTTCTTCAGTTTGAACAACAAATACTGGGATACCAAAATTTGTTGCTTGAATACGTTCAAGGTATTCACCTACATCTCCTGATGTCAACACAATAGCGGCAACATCAGTAAAGTCTGTTTTGGTAATTTCAACTAATTCTCTATTTGTAGAGAAATATTGTTCAACTTTTGGACTATATGCAATTTTTAAGTTTGGCATAATAAACTCCTTTTATTTATTTTTTTGACGTAAAGTTACCCTGCGTTATTAAAATTAATAACGCAATAGATTTATTTAGAATAAAACAACCCGCTCTAGATTTTTATATAAAAAAACTAAAGTAAGAATTTTTTATTTTAAATTAAATAAGATTAAGTTAATTTCACAAAATATTTCTTGCCTGTTCTAGACAATACAAAAATATTCAGAAATTAATCTGTGGAGACTCTCTAAACAGAGAGAACAACTCTGTTTAGAGAGCCGTGTTGGATGGTTTGTTTTGAGAAGCAAATACTGAATATGAGAAGCAAGAACGATGCGATGGCATCATAATATGACGTGTACGACGGATATGCGCCATCAAAGAACGACCTTTTATCGGATTAAACCGTAAAAGTCTCAATACTTTCGTATGGACGTATCTGTGTATATATGTACGAAGTAGCATAGAAAAATTTCCTCTTTCTATCTAAACTAACCTTAGTTGGGTATATTCTCTGCTTGTGTAAATATCATGTCAATAATATTTTTCAAAAAATGTGATCATTATCAAAAAATAAATTGAATTTTTCACATAAAAAATAAAACCACAAAAAGTATGGAAATAAATTATTCTTAAAATAGATGATTAATAAATGTACTCATTTATCGAGATCTTTACTAAGCTAAACTCGCTACCATGACTGCTTTAATCGTATGCATACGGTTTTCTGCCTGGTCAAATGCAATATTCATCGGCGACTCAAATACCTCTTCAGTCACTTCAATGCCGTTTGCTAATTCAGGATACTTTTCAGCAATTTGGCGACCCACTTTGGTTTCGCTATTATGGAATGCAGGTAAACAGTGCATGAATTTTACTTTTGGATTACCTGTACGCTTCATGAGTTCAGGCGTTACTTGATAAGGAAGTAATAACTTAATACGTTCTCCCCAAGCTTCTAATGGTTCACCCATTGAAACCCAAACATCAGTATGCACAAAATCAACGCCGCTTACAGCTTTATCGATATCTTCCGTTACAGTAATCCGCGCACCGCTTTCTTTAGCAAAACCTTTACACATTTCAATAAAACTGGCTTCAGGTAATAGAGCCTTAGGGCCACAAATTCGCACATCCATCCCTAGTTTTGATCCAATTAGTAAAAGAGAATTCCCCATGTTATTGCGTGCGTCACCAATATACACATAACTTATTTGATGAAGTGGCTTGTCACAATGCTCAATCATCGTGAGAACATCCGCGAGCATTTGTGTAGGATGAAACTCATCCGTTAAACCATTAAACACCGGCACTCCAGCATAATCCGCAAGTTCTTGCACGGTACTTTGTTTAAAACCTCGATACTCAATCGCATCATACATCCGCCCGAGAACTCTCGCAGTATCTTTCATGCTTTCTTTATGTCCAATCTGAGAGGAATTTGGATCAATGTAAGTCACTCGAGCACCTTGATCATAAGCTGCAACTTCAAAAGCACAACGAGTACGCGTTGAGGTCTTTTCAAAAATAAGTGCGATATTTTTACCTTGAAGCTTAGGTTGTTCAGTTCCAGCATATTTAGCACGTTTCAAATCACGTGATAAATCTAACAAATAATTAATTTCGCGTTCTGAATGATGAACAAGACTCAATAGGTGTCTATTTTTAAGATTAAAAGCCATAGCGATCTCCTTATCGGATGCCATCAATAAATGCAGGCTACCTTACTATGAATGACTTAATTTCTAGTGGATTGGATAGCCTA
>CBCSVJ010000072.1:0-6106 GCA_965143545.1 uncultured Haemophilus sp.
GGTACGTCAATCCCTGTTTCAATAATGGTGGAAAAGACAAAAACGTTATAACGTTGATGATAAAAATCACTCATCACACGTTCAAGTTCTCGTTCTCGCATTTGACCTTGACCAATCACGACTCGAGCTTCTGGTACAAGTGCGGTCAGTTTTTCAGCCGTATTTTCAATACTCGCCACATCATTATGCAAATAATAAACTTGCCCACCACGCAAAATTTCACGCAGGATGGCCTCACGAATAATTAAATCGTCTTTCTGACGAACGAATGTTTTGATACTCACTCGACGAGCCGGTGGTGTTGCAATAATAGAAAGATCGCGAATGCCATTCATCGCCATATTCAAAGTACGAGGAATTGGTGTTGCGGTAAGCGTTAAAATATCAATATTCGCTCGAAGTTGTTTAATTATCTCTTTCTGTCCCACACCAAAACGATGTTCTTCATCAATAATGAGTAAGCCAAGATCAGAAAACTTCACATCGGATTGAATTAATTTGTGGGTTCCAATCAGAATATCGACTTTTCCTTCGGCTAAATTTTCTAAGATTTGTTTTTGCTCTTTGGCTGTTTTAAAGCGAGAAAGCACTTCCACATTAACCGGAAGATTAGCAAAACGATCTTTAAAATTCTCGTAATGCTGTTGAGCTAACAAGGTTGTTGGAACCAATACAGCAACTTGTTTATGGTTCATGACCGCCAAAAATGCTGCGCGCATCGCTACTTCAGTCTTCCCAAAGCCCACATCACCACAAACCAAACGATCCATCGCCTTGGGTTGGCACATATCCGAAATAACGGCATTAATCGCCATGGCTTGATCGTGTGTTTCTTCAAAAGGGAAGCTTGCAGCAAATTGCTGGAATTCCTCACGATCATATTTAAATTCAAAGCCTTTTTTCACTTCTCGCTGGGCATATACTTCAAGTAATTCCGCAGCCACATCACGAATTTTTTCTGCGGCCTTTTGACGCGTTTTCGCCCATGATTCATTACCTAATTTATGTAATGGCGCTGTTTCATCTGAGCCGCCTACATAGCGACTAATTAAATGAAGAGAACCAACTGGCACATAAAGTTTAGACTCATTCGCATAATTGATCAGCAAATATTCTGCTTTTAAGCCCCCTGTATCAAGCGTGACTAACCCACCATAACGCCCCACACCATGATCTAAATGCACCACAGGCTGACTAATTTTTAATTCAGCCAGATTACGCACTAAGGTATCTGGATTCACCGCCTTACGTTTATCACGCTGACGTTGCTGTACTCGCTCACCTAAAATTTCATGTTCAGTAATGACGGCTAATTTAACCTCATCAAGAATAAAACCTTGCTCAAGACGACTTACCCAAAGATTAAACTTGTCTTTATTTGCGTCAGATAAGGTTTTAATCTGTTTAGGTTTAATTTTTAATGGTGAAAGCAAATCTACTAAAGTTTCACGACGTCCTTCAGTTTCAACTGAAAATAAAACATTTCCTCTGAAATGTTCAATAAACTGTCGAAGTTGCGATAACGGTTCTTTTTGCTGTGATTGAATGGTCACTGCTGGTAATGCGGACACCGCTAAATTTTTCTGACGAACAGATGACCGCACTTTTTCTGCTTTAAAATTAATTTTAGGATAATTTTTTAATGCATGATTTACCGCATCAATGCTTAGCCACAAACGTTCTGGCGGCAAAAGAGGACGCATTGGATCAACTTTTCGATGCTCATATCGCTGTTTGGCATCAAGATAAAAACGTTCACCTTGTGCTTGATTTGTTTCCATATCCACAAACAACGTTTTTTCGGGCAAGTAATCAAACAACGTTGCCATTTCATCAAAGAATAACGGTTGCCAATATTCAATCCCTGAAATTAATGTACCTTTACTGATTTGCTGATAAATATGCTCAGGATCACGACGAATTTCACCAAAGGTTTCTCTAAATTGTGTACGGAAAAATTCAATGCCTTTCTCATCTGTTGGAAATTCGTGTGCCGGTAATAAATTAATAGATTGAATTTCATCCAACGTTCGCTGCGTATCGACATCAAAAGTACGAATCGAATCAATTTCATCATCAAAAAAATCTAAACGAAATGGAACCGCACTTCCCATCGGGAAAAGATCTAAAAGTGATCCGCGTACGGCATATTCGCCATGTTCTAGCACTTGTTCTACAGAACGATATCCTGCTGACTCTAATTGTAATCGCAATTTTTCAATGACTAGACGATCACCTTTTTTAATCAAAAGGACATTGTGCTGTAGATATTTCGGCGGGCACACTCGCTGCATTAATGTGCTAATTGGCAAAACAAAGATGCCTTTTTTAGTATTTTGCAAATGAAAGAGCGCACTTAAACGAGAAGAAATAATTTCTTGATGAGGCGAAAAAGAATCGTAAGGCAACGTTTCCCAATCAGGAAAAAACTGGACGGGTTGAGAAGTTAAATCCGGTAAAACTTGTGACAAACGAACCGCACTTTTGGTATCTGGCGTCACAACCACTGTCAATCCATCATATTGCTCTGCAAGTTCACTGACAGCAAGTCCATCAGCTCCTGTTAATACGTTGCCAAGAATTTTATGGTCATTCGGCTGAGTTGGAATATCAAAATTAAAATAGGTTGTTTTCATAAGTGCGGTCAATTTTCATCTCATTTTTTGCGTGAACAGTTGATTAGTTTAGCAAATTCATTCTACTTTTCAATAATTATCTGTATAAAAAAACAGGGTTTAAGTAACCCCGTTTTCTTTTATTTTTTGAGTGGTTCAAGTGGCTTCTCTTTTTTTACATGACCATCATCATCGAATTCGATGCGTGGCATACAACCTCGACAAGAGCCTTTATCTAAACCGAGCTCTTTGCAAAACTTATTATATTCATCTACGGCTTTGCGAAACCAACCTTTTTTTTCTTGTTCGCTCATCTTGCCTCCTTTTTTAATTTTTGTGCAATTTCCGAACGTAATGATTTTAACCCATTTTTCTTACTATAGGGTATCTGTTTTGTGATGAAATAATCTCGCATTAAAGGACAATCTTTTTCATCTAAATTCATTAAAAATCGACGAATTGCCGGCAGAGCGGAAGCTAAAGTGCGGTGAAAATAAGCGAAGTTTTTTAGGCTTAACCAATCTTCATCAAGCAATTCCCAATCTACTGATGTGGTATTAAATTCTTGAGCAAGTGGATGGAAAGACAAAGGCATATTCCGTTGAAAAGATTGCTTTGCTTCTCTTTCCAATTCAATCCCTTGCACAGAAAGCCCTTTTAGAGCGATAGCTGAATAACAACCACTACTCGCCTCTAAATGATCGCCTAAATGAACAAGAGAAAAACCACATTTCTGCCAAAATTGAGCCAGCTCTTTTGTATAACCAAAGCTCACTGACAAATAATCCACATCGGCATTTTGCTTGATGTATTCAATAAGCTGTGTACCAATACCATGCTGCTGCCACATAGGCTGAACAGCAATTCTCGAAATGCGTAAAGAATGTAATTCACAAGCCTTTTGTAGCTGAGCATGAAAACAAAGTGCTTGCGGCACGAGATTGCCTTTAGGACGTCTAGTACCTAGCTGAATGGCTTCTATAAGCGATGAATCTTCAATCCCGCCTTCTTTTAACGCCCAAACTGCGCCTAGTAAATTTTGCTCACTTTCAGCGGTAAAAAAACACTGTAAATTGGCATCAAACAATCGCCGTAGATCTAATGGGGATGTTCGATAATGAGCAACTGTCATCAAACCATAGAATTGGGGCAATGAAGAAAGAATTTCCTCTTGTGAGCGTTCAGTAATTTGGCATATTTTGCTTTTATCGTATGGTATTTGCTTAAACTCATCCTCTACATCCAATAATAAAAGCTCATCGATAAATTCCTCTAAAGCATCATCTTTAGCCCAGCGTAGCGGTTCAATAAGCTCAAAATCAGAAAAAGTGCGGTTAATTTTTTGCTTAAATTTAAGCTCAAAGCCTCGCCCCGTTCCTTCATAACTATGGATGGTGGTTGTAAATAGAATATGCTTAAAATGATGGAAAAAAGCGGTAAGTTGAGCAATCGGTAGCATTGCCGCCTCATCAACAAAAAGCCACGCATTCTCAGAAAAAGAAGGATCATTTTGCAAGGCAAGGAAAAGCTCATCTGGCGCAATAAAGATAATCTCTTTTTGTGAAAATTCAGCCAAAATTTTAACCGCACTTTTATTCGGTGCCGTGAGATAAATTAGGGCATCTAGTTGATTCGCTAATAAGCCTGCAAGAGCTGACTTCCCTCTTCCTCGTTTAGCGGTAAGAAAGTAGAGTTCAGATTCTTTTTGTAAGATTTGCTCAATGATTTTCTGCTGATCTAAGGTCGCATTATGATTTACAAATTCTCGCTGAAAAGTGCGGTCAAATTTTAAATCATTTTGATGATAAAGGATGGGAAAACCATATTTATGAATACAATGCTTAAAATATGTCATAAATCTTGGCGTCGCAATAGCCTCAAGCGAACCTGACCAACGGAGACTATCTTCATCTATTTGAGAATGAAGTTCCTCCCAATTTGATAGCAAGACAATTAAGACACCATTCATTTTCAATGTACCAGCCGCAATGGCGAGCGCCTCTAAATGGATACATTTCCGCGCATCAAACAAGATCGTCTCAAACTCTTGTCCAAGAAGATTTTGAATTTTAGAAAACTCATTAATGATCAAGCTATTCACCGGCAAATTAGACGGCATATTCTCACTGATCAAAATTTGAAAATGACGTGTCATGAATTATTTTTCTAAATACGCTTCTAATTCAGCTACATTTTGAGACCATTCACTACTGAGTTGCTTTATCCATGAATCAATATCAGATGTCCAATTTGGTAATAACGTATCTTGAGCCAATTTGGCGATATTTTGGATATTAACAAGCCCTACTGATGCTGCAGCGCCTTTTATTTTATGTGCCACATCTGACACGTTTTGTTTCATATCCGTGTTTGCTAGATAATCCTCATACGCTGTTTCTAATTCATCTAAATAAATTGGCATCCACTGTTTAAATAAATTCACATTAGCTTTAGCTTGTGATTTTCCAATTAACTCAATAAGTGAAATATTGATACCTTCTTGAACCTGAGGAGTTTCTTCTTCATCAGAGGTAATCTCGATATCATCACCTAAGAATGTTTTAAAACACTGACGTAATTCCGTCAGAGAAAGAGGCTTACGCAACACGCCATCCATACCCTGATTTTGATATTCCTCTTCGCTGTGCATAACGTTTGCCGTAAAAGCAATTAAAGGTGGAAGAAAATCATAAATCCCTTCTTCATAGTTTTTACGTAGATAGTATGCAATATCAAAACCTGACATATCTGGCAATTTAATATCAAGAAAAACAATATCATAAGTATTTTTCTCAAATAATTGGATAGCCTGTTCACCATTCATCGCAACATCAACATAATGCCCTTGCTTTTCAAGAATACTTTTGGCTACAACCACATTTAATTCAACGTCTTCTACTAATAAAATAGAAAGATGCTGCATGGCTTTTTCAGGGTTTCCATCATGAGCTTGCGCTTTTTCTGCAATGATCGTTAAGTAAAAGGTTGAACCTTTGTCCAATTCACTTTCAACCGTTAAATCCCCTTGCATTAACTGCGCAAGATTCTTAGAAATCGCAAGACCGATGCCACTTCCCGCAGAACGATGGATATTATCTTTAACCTGATAATACATGGTAAAAATCTTATCTAATTCACAAGGTGCAATACCTGCTCCTGTATCAGTAACACTAAATTGATACTGATTATTTTGCATTTTCTGCACCTTTAGAATCACTTCACCTTTGTCAGTGAATTTGACGGCATTACTAATTAAATTCCAAAGAATTTGGCTAAGGCGAGCACGATCGAGATAAAGCCAATTAGGTAAATTCTCATCCTGTTTTAAAGAAAATTTTAGCCCCTTTTGTTCTGCCATCAAGGTCCCAAAATTATAGAAATCATTAAGTAATGAATGGAAATCGCAGGGTTGAATATTCAATTCAATGCGCTTGGAGTCGATTTTATATATGTCAATAATATAACTAAAAAAATTAACAAAAAAGACAGCA
>CBCSVJ010000073.1:0-6102 GCA_965143545.1 uncultured Haemophilus sp.
AACATAAGCACCCTGCGCTTTGGCTTCTAATAATGAACCTAAACGTCCACGCACTCGCATGGCATCACCGAAAGTGCAGAAAATTACTTCTGGGCGACGAGCAATCTCAATACATACATCAATTCGCCCCATCGGTAAGACACATACCGGACAGCCTGGACCATGAATAAATTCAATACTTTTCGGTAATAAACGATCCAGCCCAAATTTAAAAATGGTATGAGTATGTCCGCCGCAGACCTCCATCAAATATAACGGATTTTCTGGCGTAAAGTGCGGTTGGTTTTCCATTATTTTTTGTAACCGCTGCAACAGACTTTTTGCCAGTTCAGGATCACGAAATTCATCAACAAACTGCATTTGATGCTCCTATCGTTCTTGCACTTTTAACCAGTCTAGCCATTGCTGTAACCCTTCTCCACTTTGAGAAGACAACTGGATAACCTCAATTGTTGGATTCACTTGTTTTGCATAAGCAATACATTTTTCCACATCGAAATTCAAGTAAGGTAATAAATCCACTTTGTTTAAAATCATTAACTTAGAAGCCGCAAACATATGTGGATATTTTAACGGTTTATCTTCGCCTTCTGTCACAGATAAGATCACCACTTTAGCATGCTCGCCTAAATCAAATTCTGACGGGCAAACTAGGTTTCCAACATTTTCAATAAACATCAGACTATTCTCCTGTGGCTGCAATTTCACCAATGCATTGCCAATCATTTGTGCATCTAAGTGACAACCTTTACCCGTATTAACTTGAATCGCTGGTACACCTGTTTGACGAATACGATCCGCATCGTTTTCTGTTTGTTGATCGCCCTCAATCACATAACAAGGATAGTCATTTTTTAATGCGTTTAATGTGGTCGTCAATAAGGTTGTTTTGCCTGAGCCAGGACTTGAAACAAGATTAAGTGCCAAAATGTGTTGATTGGCAAAAAAGCGACGATTCATATCGGCTAATTGATTGTTTGCACCGAGAATATCTTGTTCTACTTTCAGTAATCGTTGCTGAGTTTCTTCTTGTTGTGGAGAGTCTGGCATGCGGAAGGAGGAGTGAGAAAAATTAGGTAGTTTTGTTGCATGTTGCGCATTGGAATCATTATGAACATGCGGTAATTCTCCGATTCTGACTTGGTCTGGATGGCCACAGCCACAGGTTGTACACATAAGTCACCTCAATAATTTTTCGTTTATTCTGTAAATACTTAGAATCTATGGTAATTCACATGCGTTAGAATACCATATTCTCTATCTTAAATATATTCTTTGAAGAGAGATAAATACATACTATCAAGTAGTTAGCGTATTTTATATTCAAAAGATCTGGTTAAATTTGCCAATTTAGACATCTTGCTATTTTACGGCAATTTCTTTCACTCTAAATTCGGTGCCACTTCGACGTTGTAAACAGGCACTGTGACAATGTGGACAGCAATCTTGATAGGCTTCAATCTCAACTTCCTTTTGACATTGCCAGCACCATGCAATCGCAGGTAAATGAATAAAATGTAACTGACAGTTTTCAGCAACGGTATCTTTGCGCATAATTTCAAAGCAGAATTCTACCGCACTTTGCTCGACACAAGACAGTGCCCCAATTTCTAGCCAAATATCTGTCACTTCATGGATTTCATGCTTTTTCTGTTGTTGCTCAATAATTTCCATAATATTCTGACAGAGAGACATCTCATGCATGATTTTCTCCTTAAAATAAAAAAGCAGTCTGTTCCAATTCTACTCTTTTTTGATGTTTATTTTCAGCGTTTCTGTGTTTCGTTGTTCGATATTTAAACGTTATTTGAAAAATTTTTACTGGTACTCGTGCTAGATATCATTTTAGCGGCACAAAATTAATGCCGCTATGCTGCAATAAGGTATTCATTAAATCATTATTTTGCTCAAACTGACTACATTTGCCTTTGAGCTGAATTAAGCGAATTCTCAAGTGAGCTAATTCATGGATCCGTTTTGATACTTCTCGAATATGTCGATCTAACAGCTCATTGATTTCTCTTTCCTGCTCTTGAGTGGCACATTGAGGATTGAGCAACATTTTGATTTCTTTTAGTGAAATATCCAAACTGCGGCAATAGCAAATAAAAGAAAGTTGTTTCAAATGCTCTTCCGTATAAACGCGAAAATTACCACTCGTTCGCTTGGCGGGTTCAATTAATCCTTGTTTTTCATAGAAACGTACGGCTTCCACCGTACAGCCAACAATGTTGGCTAGCTGACCAATTTTCATTTTTTTTAAATTACACTTGACTCTGAAGTTACTTCATATTTTATACTTTACCACAGTATTCACATGTTAGAAAAGGAGAACTTCCATGAAAAAAACAGCATTGTTTATTACTGCACTATTCAGTGCTTCACTCGCTAATGCACATAATGTTTGGTTGGAGCCTGTTAAGGATGCAAAAGGGCAATATGTGGTTAAATTTGGTCATGAGGAAACTGAAACCTATCCTCAAAGCAAATTAAAAGCAGTACGCCTACTTGATACTAAAGGCCAATTGCAAAATGCCACAGTAAACTTTAAAGAAGGCGAAGCACACTTTGCTGCACCTGATGCTGCCATCGCATTTATTCGCTTCGATAATGGTGTTTGGTCGAAATTGCCAAGCGGTAAATATGTCGAAAAAACCAAACAGCAAGCACCTGAAGCTGTACTCAGTGTTAATCCAGTCAAATTCGGCAAAGCGATTTTACACTGGGATGCGCAAGCAAATAAATCACATAACATGGATTATGAATTGATCCCACAAAGTGAACCGAAAGCGGGACAACCACTCGATATTCTCGTGTTAGTAAAAGGTAAACCTGTGCAAGGCATCAAAGTGGGTTTAGGCGAAGATCACCCATTCAACTTAACCAATGAAAAAGGTATTGCACAATTCACCCCTAAAGCGGGCTATAACAAAGTCTGGGCTGAATTTGACGAGCCGGTTAAAGACAATCCTGACTATAACAAACGTAGTGTTGAATATATGCTGACTTTTGATGCGAAATAATGAAAAGAGTTGTATTTTTAACCGCACTTTTCACCTGGCTGTGCGCACCATCAGCATTGGCTCATAGTTTGCATGTATTTGCACAATATGATGGACGCACAGTCTCTGGCAAAGCCTATTATTCCGATATGACCCCAGCTGCAGAAACCTATATGGAAATTTTGCAAGCTGGTCAGGACTCCCCTCTATTGGAAGGCAAAACAGATCGCGATGGGCAATTTGCCTATCCGATCAATACGACTACCGAAGGTGCCATTAAAGTAGTGATAGAAGGTGAAGAAGGACATCGTGCCTCAATTGTTGCCAACAGAGTATCTACGCAAGCATCTAACAACAGTGGCAATGCATTGATGTTGGTCCGCGAAGATATTTCTAAATTAAAAGACAAAATTTACCTGCACGATATTATTGGTGGTATTGGTTATATTGTTGGTATTTTTGGCTTATGGGCATTAGTTCGAGCATCAAAAATGACGCGTACATCACAATCTAAGGAAAGATAATATGCATTTATCGGAAGGTGTACTGCATACGCCAGTATTGCTTGGTGGAGCGGCTGTCGCATTAGTCTGCGTAATGATTGGTCTTAAACGACTCAATTCGCAGCAATTGCCGCTAACGGCATTGTTTGCCGCTGCCTTTTTTGTTGCGGGTACCATTCATGTACCGGTTGGCATTGGCAGCGTGCATCTCATCTTAAACGGCATGGCCGGCCTATTTCTTGGCTGGGCCGTTTTCCCTGCTTTTTTAATCGCATTAGTCCTACAAGCTCTGCTCTTTTCCTTCGGGGGATTTGCTGTATTAGGCGTCAATTTATGCGTGATGGCATTGCCTGCCCTTCTTGTACATTGGCTATTTGCAAAAAGACTTGAGCACGACAATTCCCGTCACACTCAAATTGCAGCAGGAATTGGAGCTGGTGTAATCGGCGTTGGCGGTTCAGCCTTGCTCGCTTCTTTAGTCTTGGCTATGGATGGCGGTAAAGCCTATAGCGACCTGATTATGCTTCTGGTGATATCACATATCCCCGTATTTATTATCGACAGTATCGTCAGTGTCGGCGTGGTCTTATTGTTAAACAAAATGTATCCAACAGCGCTCAGTGTGGTGAAATGAATTTCCTTGCTATTTTTCAACCGCACTTACGGTTAATTTATGTGTTTTTGTGTGGACTTATCGTCAGCACAATGACACATATTTCAACGCTTATTATCCTTAATCTAGTCGTATTAGTCGTATTACTTATTGCGCTAATACGCTATCGAAAATCCCTTGCCGGTTATTTCAAATATTGGCTTAAACTGAATTTTTTCACTTTGCTTGTTTGGTTGACCTTAAGCTGGAAAATCACCGAACAAGGTTTAACATTAAATCCAATAGGGACTCAGCTTGCACTGCTCATCACGCTACGTTTCAATTTGATTTTAAGTTTAACTCGACTCTTGTTAATAGATATGAACGAGAGCCTTTTATTGCAGGCATTGTGCCGTTTGCCATTGCCTGAAAAACTACTTCATCTCTTTGTTCTCACTGTTCGCTATATTTCAGTGTTCAGTGAAGTACATAAAAAGATGGATATGGCCATGCGTGCACGTGGCTACCAGCCAAAACTGAATAGCCGAACCTTATTTATCGCGGCGCAGCGTGTTGCCCTATTACTAATTCATGCACTCGTTAAAGCAGAAAAAACAGAAATGGCGCTAAAAGCTCGTGGCTTTCAGCTGCATGATGTGAAAAAAACACAGGATAAATCTTGATGAACGTCCTCGAAGTCAAACAATTACAGATCATGCGTGACCAACGTGTGATTATTGATAACCTTTCTTTTGAACTCCCTGAAGGTCACCGCCTTTTTTTACAAGGCGATATTGGTTGTGGAAAATCCACCCTATTACATTGCCTATTAGGTTTTATACCTTACCAACAAGGCGAGATTCGCTGGTTCGATAATCTATGTCGACAAGAAAAAGATTTTGTACCGTTACGTGGAAAGATTGGTATCTGTTTCCAACATGCAGGCGATCAACTTTTTGGTCCAACTGTACTTGATGATGTGGCATTTGGTCCACTTAATCAAGGATTGAACAGAGATGAAGCCTATCAAATTGCATTACAACCATTGGAGCGTCTGAATATTGTTGGATTAAAAGATCGCTCTGTAAATACCTTATCTGGCGGTGAACAGAATTTCACTGCACTGGCTGGCGTGCTAGCTATGCAGCCAAAAGTATTATTACTTGATGAACCAACCAACGGACTGGATGTAAAAAATATTGCCAAACTGACCGCACTTTTACGCGAATTACAGTTGCCGATGCTTATTGCCTCGCATGATTTACGCTTTAGTGAAACACTTGCGGATTCCTGTTTATCTTTAGCTACGGATAACGATGGCTAAATGTGCTCATAATGCATGAGAAAATAATTCAATAAAAAACGGGCGAACCATTTAAGTTCGCCCGTCATTCATTAATGACACTAATTAAGCCACAAGTGCGGTTTCTTTTAAGCGATTTTTTAATTTCGCGTATTCAGTTACCACATAGCGTTCAGCCCAGGCTTGGTCTTCGATTTTATCAATACGAACCGCACTGTATTTGTATTCCGGCGTTCTAGAACCCGGGTTCAAATGTTCAGCGGTTAATTCGTTACATTTACCGATCCACCATTGATAGGTCATATAACAAGCGCCTTTGTTTGTACGAGTGCTCACATCTGCGCGAGAAATAACTTTACCGCGTGATGATGCAATCCAAACCAAGTCGTTGTTTTTAATGCCCAACTCTTTGGCATCTTGATCGTTCATTTGTACGAATCCCGGCTCATCCGCAAGTGCAGCAAGAGCTCGGCAGTTACCTGTCATTGAACGGCAAGAATAGTGACCAACTTCACGTACTGTAGAAAGTATCAATGGGAATTCTTCAGAGAGATCTTCCATCGGTGGTTCCCAGTCGCAAGCAAAGAACTCAGCTTTGCCGTTCGGACGGTCGAAGATTTGGCCTTTATACAAGTATGTTGTACCTTGATCTTCAGGGCCTTCGTCAGTACATGGCCATTGGATATAACCCATGCCTTCCAT
>CBCSVJ010000074.1:0-5947 GCA_965143545.1 uncultured Haemophilus sp.
GATTATGGATTACGCTCAAGAGGCCATTAATTCGCTTTTATGGATAGCAAAAACATTAGCGATGACGGCTGTTGTGTTTAGCTTTGGTATTTTCTTATTAGTCCGTTTTACCCACTGGGGTAAACAATTTTGGCAATTTGCGGGCGGGTATCTTTCACCACGTCGAAGTATGAAACCTTTGCTATTTTTCTTGTTAATTGTGGCGATGACATTGGTCAGTGTGCGTATTAGCTTGGTGCATTCTGAGTGGTATAACAATATGTACACATCCTTGCAGGAATTTAATGAACCTGTGTTTTGGGATCAAATGGTGCTGTTTTGTGTGATTGCGACAAGCTCAGTGATTGCTGCATTGCTGAGCTATTATTTAGAGCAACGTTTTTCTATTGATTGGATCGAATGGTTGAATGGTCAGCTAGTCGATAAATGGATGAATAATCGCGCGTACTACAAAACGCAGTATGTTTCCGCTAACTTAGATAACCCCGATCAACGTATTCAACAAGATGTGCAATCCTATGTGCGAACCACGCTCTCTTTAAGTACTGGGGTGATTGATGCCGTCACCTCCATGATTTCTTATACGATCTTATTGTGGGGATTAGCGGGACCAATGATGGTATTTGGTACTGAAATTCCACGCATGATGGTGTTCTTGGTATTTGCTTATGTGATTATCACTACCGCGATTGCATTCCGTTTAGGGCGTCCGTTAATTATGCTGAATTTTGTAAACGAACGCTTGAACGCTAACTATCGTTATTCTTTAATTCGTATCAAAGAATATGCGGAAAGTGTGGCATTTTATGCGGGTGAGAAAGTTGAGAGCAGCCAACTTTATAAACAATTCGGAGCGGTGATCAATAACATGTGGGATATTGTTTATCGAACCTTAAAATTCTCTGGTTTTAACTTAGTAGTAAGCCAAGTTTCCGTGGTGTTCCCTTTGTTAATTCAAGTGGGGCGTTATTTCGAGAAGCAAATTAAACTCGGCGATCTTATGCAAACGCTACAAGTATTTGGTAAGTTGCATTCAAATCTTTCGTTCTTCCGTAATTCTTACGATGGTTTTGCCGGATATAAAGCCACATTAGATCGTTTAACGGGCTTTAGTTATGCGATTGATATGGCAAATCGTCAATCTACTTCCCATTTACACGAACATGAAACTGACGTGATCTTTAAGAATTTAACTATCAGTAATCCATTTGGAAAAACCTTAATTGAGAATTTAAATTTGACGTTGCCACAAGGTTCAACTCTATTAATTCAAGGTAATTCAGGCGTGGGTAAAACTACGTTGTTGAGAACAGTGGCAGGGCTTTGGGCTTATTCTGAAGGGGATGTGTATTGTCCTAGTCATCAGCTTTTCTTATCGCAAAAGCCTTATTTACCACAAGGCAGCTTATTGACTGCGCTGGCTTATCCGAATGAAGAAAAGGCCTTTAATCGTGATGAGATGATTGCGGTATTAAAACAAGTGTCTTTAGGGCATTTACAAGATCGTTTAGATCAAGAGCAAGATTGGACACGTATTCTTTCGCTAGGTGAGCAACAGCGTTTGGCTTTTGCTCGTTTGCTACTACATAAGCCGAAAGTCGCATTCCTGGACGAAGCCACGGCGAGTATGGATGAAGGCTTAGAAGATACGATGTATCATCTGTTAAAAGAACGCTTACCTCATACAACGGTTATTAGCGTGGGGCATCGTTCAACCTTGCAGGCTTTCCATCAGCAACAATTGATGATTTTAGGTAACGGTAAGTGGCAATTCACTGATCGAAATCAGGCATAAAATACCACTAAAATTGACCGCACTTACCTTGTTAGAAAAAATAGCGAGGTAAGTGTAGCGGATCAAAGCAAAAAATCCTGTTATCAAGCTCGATTTTTTGGTACATTTAGCACAATTTTTTTCTATGCTCAGAAATGAGTAATTTTTCACCAAACTAATGACGGAATTCTTATGTTATTCAAAAAAATTCGAGGTTTATTTTCAAATGATCTTTCTATCGATCTAGGTACAGCAAATACATTAATTTACGTGAAAGGCCAAGGTATCGTACTTGATGAGCCTTCAGTAGTGGCAATTCGTCAAGACCGTATGGGTGCATATAAAAGCATTGCGGCAGTAGGTAAAGAAGCAAAACAAATGCTTGGTCGTACACCAAAAAGCATTGTCGCAATTCGTCCGATGAAAGATGGTGTAATCGCTGATTTCTCTGTAACTGAAAAAATGTTGCAATACTTTATTAAACAAGTACATAGCGGTAACTTCATGCGTCCTAGCCCACGTGTGCTCGTTTGTGTACCGGCTGGTGCAACTCAAGTTGAACGTCGCGCAATTAAAGAATCAGCATTAGGTGCAGGTGCACGTGAAGTCTATTTAATTGAAGAGCCAATGGCGGCAGCAATCGGTGCAAACTTGCCGGTTTCTACAGCGATCGGTTCAATGGTGATTGATATCGGTGGTGGTACCACTGAAGTTGCGGTGATTTCTTTAAACGGTATCGTGTATTCATCTTCTGTACGTATTGGTGGTGACCGTTTTGATGAAGCAATTATTTCTTATGTTCGTCGTACTTTTGGTTCTGTGATAGGTGAACCAACTGCAGAGCGTATCAAGCACGAAATTGGTTCAGCTTACATTCAAGAAGGTGATGAAATTTTAGAAATGGAAGTGCACGGTCATAATCTGGCTGAAGGTGCGCCTCGCTCATTCAAATTAACCTCTCGTGATGTACAAGAAGCTCTTCAACAACCATTAAATGGTATTGTTGCAGCAGTACGCACAGCACTTGAAGAATGCCAACCAGAACACGCAGCAGATATTTTTGAACGTGGTATGGTGTTAACGGGTGGTGGTGCCTTATTACGCAACATTGATGTATTGTTATCAAAAGAATGTGGCGTACCGGCAATCATCGCAGAAGAACCATTAACTTGTGTGGCTCGTGGCGGCGGTGAAGCAATCGAAATGATCGATATGCACGGCGGCGATATTTTTAGCGACGAAATTTAATCTCTAAAAGTGCGGTCAGAAAAATCGGCGTTTTTAATTCGTCTGATTTTTTGACCGCACTTTTCCTTTTAACCCTAGGACAGTGAATGAAACCCATTTTTGGTAAAGCACCACCATTAGGTATCCGACTCGCATTAGCGGTGATTGCTTCGATGACGCTCATTTTAGTTGATGGACAAACTTCATCAATGACGAAGGCGCGTAGTGTGATGGAAACTGCCGTTGGAGGCTTGTATTACCTTGCGAATGGGCCAAGAACAGTTCTAGATGGTGTATCAAGTAACTTGGTTGATACCAATAAGTTACTCATTGAAAATAAAGTATTGCGTGAGCAATTGCGTGAGAAAAATGCTGATCTTTTATTATTGGATCAACTCAAAGTAGAAAACCAACGTCTTCGTTTACTGCTTAATTCGCCTTTACGCACCGATGAATACAAAAAAATTGCCGAAGTGCTTACTGCTGAAACTGATGTTTATCGTCAGCAAGTGGTGATCAATCAAGGTGAACGTGATGGTGCGTATGTTGGTCAGCCTGTGATTGATGAAAAAGGAATGATTGGGCAGATTATATCTGTGGGTGAGAACACCAGTCGAGTCTTGCTTTTAACGGATGTAACCCATTCTATCCCAGTGCAAGTTTTACGTAATGATGTGCGTGTGATCGCGAGCGGTACAGGACACTCTGATGAACTTACTTTAGATAATGTGCCTCGTTCCGTGGATATTGAAAAAGGCGATTTATTGGTGACTTCCGGTTTAGGCGGTCGCTTTGTAGAAGGCTATCCGGTGGCAGTCGTACAAAGTGTGTCTCGCGATGGTTCTAATTATTTTGCAACAGTGAAAGCGAAACCTTTAGCTGAATTAGATCGTTTACGTTATTTACTTTTACTCTGGCCGAGCAATCTTGATATGTCGAAAGTGAAATCCATGTCACCAGAAGAAGTGCGTCGTTTAGTACAGCAACGTTTAGAAAGCCAAGCCCATGAAGCGACACATTCTGTGAGTAAAACTAAAATTACGGATGACCAAGCGGATAGCACTCAACCGCATACAGGAAAAGAAATCGTGGATCCTGAAATTCCAACCACAATGCCTCAACAAGAGGAACCGGTTTCTCCAGATCAACAAGAACATAGGGATGAAGACTAATGCAAGGGCGTTTTATTTTTCAATGGGCGACCATTTTATGCTTCTTTGTTGTAGCATTAGTGATGGAGTTAGCACCATGGCCAGCAGGCTTTCAAGCCTTTAAACCTTCTTGGTTGATTTTAGTCTTGCTTTACTGGACCCTTGCTTTACCTGATAGAGTAAGCATTGGCTGGGCGTTTCTACTCGGGGTTTTATGGGATATTGTGCTAGGCTCTATTCTAGGCGTGCATACATTAGTGCTTTCTGTCGCCTTCTATTTTGTTTCCAAATATTACTTAATGTTGCGCAATCTTTCCCTTTGGTTTCAAAGTTTATTGGTTCTTCTTTTCGTTTTTGCCATTCGTGTGGCGATTTTCTTGGTTGAATTCTCTTTACATGGGGCATTTTTTAACTGGCAGGAAATCTTTGGAGCCATCGCATCAGGTGTGTTATGGCCGTGGGTATTCTTATTGATGCGCACAGCACGTCGACGAGTCGGATTGCATTAATCATAAAAAAAGCTGATGAAGATATTCATCAGCTTTTCTTTTTAGTTTTTACGACGATAGTTTGTTTTTCTTGTCATAGTATTTCTCGTTTGAGGCGTAGGATTGCGTTTTAAACGATAAGGTTTTGGAATATCAGTAATCAATGAATTCGGGTCATATTGGCTGACGGGAATAGAATGCCCAATGTATTCTTCAATTGCCGGTAAATTCATCGCATATTCTTCACAAGCAAAGCTGATAGACACACCACTTTCACCCGCTCGACCAGTACGGCCAATACGGTGAACGTAATCTTCTCGATCATCAGGTAAATCAAAGTTAAAGACGTGTGTCACATCTGAAATATGTAGCCCACGCGCGGCAACATCGGTTGCTACGAGAATATCGAGTTCACCATCGGTAAATTGTTTGAGCAGTGAAAGGCGTTTTTTCTGTGCTACATCTCCTGTGAGTAATCCCACACGATGACCATCCGCCGCTAAATAGCCCCAAATTTCTTCACATTTATGTTTAGTATTTGCAAAGACAATACAGCGCTCAGGCCATTCTTCTTCCATTAATGTCAGTAAGAGAGGGATTTTGTCTTCATTTGACGGATAGAAAAGTTCCTCTTTAATTCGATGGCCCGTTTTTTGTTCCGGTTCAATTTCAATGTATTCTGGGGAATTCATATCTTCAAAGGCAAGTTCGCGCACTTTGTAAGAGAGCGTAGCAGAAAAGAGCATGGTGAGGCGTTCTTGCGGAGAAGGACACTTGCGTAATAAATAACGAATATCACGAATGAAACCTAAATCAAACATACGATCCGCTTCGTCCAATACTACGACTTGGATATCATCTAAACGGATAATCCCTTGTTTCACGTAGTCAATCACACGACCAGTTGTACCAATTAAAATATCCACACCGGCTTTAATCGCTTTGAGCTGTTTATCATAGCCATCCCCACCATAAGCAAGTGCGGTTCGTAATCCACTTGTTTTTGCTAATAACTCAGCATCATGATTAATTTGCACGGCCAGTTCACGGGTTGGTGCAAGAATTAATGAACGGGGTTGATTGGTGGCAAAATCAGGTTGATGTGTTAATAAGTGATGAAATGTTGCCGTTAAAAATGCCATTGTTTTACCAGTGCCGGTTTGCGCTTGGCCTGCAACATCTTTTCCTTGTAAGGTAATAGGTAACGATAACGCTTGAATAGGGGTGCAATATTCAAATCCCTTGTCTTGTAGGGCTTTTTTCACGATAGGATGTAATGGAAGATCAGCAAATCGCTGCTGACTTAA
>CBCSVJ010000075.1:0-5904 GCA_965143545.1 uncultured Haemophilus sp.
AATTACAAAATCGTTACGTAAAATTTCATTATTAATAAATCGACGAATTCGAGGATCATCATTATTTCTTAACTCATTTGGAGTTTGTAAAAATGCAATTTCACCAGAATCCATAAACGCAATTTTATCTGATACCCGCATTGCGAATTGCATCTCATGACTCACAATAATCATTGTCATTCCTTCTTTTGCAAGTTCTTCCATAACAAGTAATACTTCTCCAACTAGCGTAGGATCCAACGCCGAAGTTGGCTCATCAAACAACATAATTTTAGGTTTCATCACCAAAGCTCTTGCAATAGCTACTCGCTGTTGTTGACCACCCGATAATTGATGTGGGTATTTATTGGCATGTTGCAACATTCCCACTTTATCAAGCATAGCTAAAGCCAGTAACCGAGTCTCATCTTTAGGCTTATTATGATACTCAGGAGCAAGGAGAAGGTTTTCTAATACGGTCTTATGCGGAAATAAATTATAATTTTGGAATACCATTCCTAAATTCACAATTTTACCCACCGAATTTGAAACAAAATGGCTACCATTGATAAAGTCTTCACCTTCTAATTTGATACTTCCTTCATCTAACAGCTCTAAACCATTAATACTTCGAATTAACGTTGTTTTACCAGATCCCGAGTAACCAATAATAGAAAGAACCTCCCCCCATTTTAAAGAAAGATCAATACCTTTTAAAACTTGTACGCCGTTAAAGGATTTTTTTACCCCATGCACACTCAATGCTTCATCGCTATTAGCATGTTCAGTTTTCAAAATACTATAAGGTAACAATGCTGACTTATCGATAGCAACCTCGGCATAATTTTCATTTTTTATTAAAGATACATCTAATTTACTTTCAACTTTTTTTAGTATCCAAGACAAGAAACTCACGATAACAATGTAATAAAATGCAACTGCGAGCAAAGTTTCTAATACTAAAAAATTACGCGTATAAAGCTGTTGTCCTACCAGTAAAATCTCAGTTAAAGAAATAAACAAGAGAGGTTAATTTGACAATTGTAATATATTGGTTTGTTAGTGGAGGTAAGGCTACTTTTATTGATTGAGGAATAATAATTAAACGTTGAAGCCCCCAGAATCGAATTCCTAATACTTTACCGGCTTCATATTGACCTTTAGGTATAGAGGATAATGCTCCACGATGAATTTCTGCTATATAAGCAGATTCACTGAGCACCATAGCAATTAAACCTGCAATAAATGGATTCGATAATAAAACAGAACTAGCACTCCAGAATTGAGGCACAATATATATAAAAATAAATAACACTAATAAAGGTAAACTACGAAACAACCAGATATAAGTATTCGAAAATTTACTAACTAGTTTTTTATTCGATTGAGTTCCAAGTGCAAGAAAAAATCCCCAAATAATAGCAAAGATCCAAGTTAATGTACTTAACTCAAATACGGTTAAAACAGCTTTCCAGAAATCAGTATTTACGAATAAACTCGCTAAATATGACCAATTAAAACCTTTTGATATCGTTTTATCATTTCCATTTTCACTAGCTAAAATCGCATTATCTAAGGCGTTTTCTAATCCATTTTGTTTTAATAATGCTTCATTTGGAAACTCAAGGTTATATTTTTTTAGTAATTTTTGATATGAACCATCTGCTAAAGTATCTTTTATCGCATGTGCAATAACTGCCTTACCAGATAAGTCACTCTTATTAAAAGCAAGTCCAATCAATACCGGATATAACTGTTCTTTATTTGTAATTTTTAAACGATCACCTAATTGATTAATCACCATCTGTGCAACAGCTGCGTCTTCATACTGAACATCAACACCACCAGATAAAAGTGCTTGAGCAGCCTCTGGCGCACTCGGATACTCTTTCACAATAAGCGGTTTTAGATTTTTAGGCGCACAATACTTTTCTGAAACCTCATTCATCGTTGGAATCCAAGCAGCACCTTTCATTGAAGAAATGCTTTTACCACAAAGATCCTCTAATTTTTGTGGAGAAAAGCTATCGTTACCTCGGACAACAAGAACGCCCCCAGTTTGTAAATAAGGGAGAAAATCAACTTGCTTCGCACGTTGAGGATTAACATATAAAGCTGAAGCAACAAGATCATAATGTCCAGCATTTAACCCAATAATAATATTTTCAATTCGAGTGTCTTTAAACTCAACTTGACGATTCAGATTTTTTCCAAGTAATCGCATTAAATCAGGATCAAATCCGCTGGCCTCTTTATTATCTAAGTAAGCATAAGGAGCATAAGTTAAATCAATTCCTACTCGTAAAGGATTTGCGTCATTAGCTTGTGAAAAGAAAGACAGCAATAACAGCAATCCTCCCGCAAGAGTTTTATGTATGATGTTTAGCATTTTGATAATCCTTTTATTGTTATAAAAAATAAGCCTCCATTACGGAGGCTTTTGATTTTATGTGTTTTATAAAAGGCTATCTAATAACTGATTTCCCTATTATATAATGATTTTATATATAAGTTTACAATCTATCTATCATGCCCAACACTAATGCCGAGGATTGTTTTGCTGCTAGTGGAAGGAATTCCTCAAATGACATACTTGCTTCGCCATCGCCTGCATCAGAAATAGCTCGAACGACCACAAAAGGTACGTTAAAGGCATGACAAACTTGTGCAATTGCTGTAGCTTCCATTTCTACGGCTGTCACATTGGGAAAATCGGCTTTAATTTGAGCAATTTTTTCTTCGCTATTAATAAAGCTATCTCCCGAGCAAATTAAACCACGTTTCACATTTTGCCCTTGTGATTGGGCAATTTCATCGGCTAAATCCGCTAATTGTTTATCTGAAAGAAAAGCCGCTGGATTCGCGGGTAATTGACCTTTTTCATAACCAAATGCCGTCACATCGGCATCGTGATAGCGGGTTTCATCGGAAATAACAATATCCCCTACCTTTAAGCCTTTTGCAACACCACCTGCTGAGCCGGTATTTAAAACCACATCCGGTTTAGCCAATTGTAATAAAGCGGTAGTGCCAATAGCTGCCGCGACTTTACCAATCCCAGATTGTAATAATGCGACTTCTTTACCATTAATTTTGCCTTCAAAAATGACCGCACTTGCAACTTTTGTTTCTTTTTTATCTGTCATTAATTGGGATAAAATTTCCACTTCTTGTGCCATTGCACCAACAATCCCGATTTTCATTATTTTTTCCTTTCTTGTTCGAGTTTATTCACTAAGAAATCTAATACCGCAACGCCATAATCATCGTTATACAATGTACTCGCGGTGAGAACATATTTTCCGCCCACAACCACATAAGGAAACGTAAATACGCCATATTCTTCTGTTAAATTAATGGCATTATTCACATCTTCTTTTACTTCAGCAGAATGCACGATTTTATTAAATTCAGCTTTACTGATCCCTTGCGAGGCTATCCATTCTCGCATCTTATCTAATGACGATAATTCGGTATAACGTGCCTTTTCAGAGGTTTCAAATAACAGCGTATCTGACAACTCGCCTACTTTTAAACGCTGTAAGGTATAAAATATTGTCGCTGAAAATTTTGCTTCGTTCGTAGCAACCGGGTATTCATCTAATGCCACTTTATTTGGGCGAATTTGGCTATAAAGCTGCAAGATGTCTTGCGCTGAAGAACAAACTCGACAGTCATAATCAAAGAAAAATTGGATCGGAATTTTACGATCGCTTCTTTTGGCTTGTTCAATCGGTTCTTGATATGAAAAATAATCTCGACCATCTTCAAACTGTGCGACATTCGCTGGTGGTAAGTGCGGTGGATTTTTGGCAGAAAAATCCTTTGCACTGACTTCACCGAATGCGACATTCGTCACACTCAGCAATATCATTGCAAAGGATCCTTTTAATAATTTATTCTGCCAAACTTTTTTCATAAATTAACCAATTGGTTCAATATAATCGACTAATAATTGGACGTTTCGATTTCCACGAAACTCATTAATTTCTAACTTATAAGCAAATTTTGCCTGCTTAATCGACAAATCGGGATAATACCGAGTATCGATATTAAACGCAATGGCATCTAATAATGGACCACCATTTTTAGGCTCAACAAGCATTTTTAAATGATTTTGATTTTGTCCGATAGCACGTTGCTCAAAAATTTTAAACTCACCATCAAAAACAGGCTCAGGAAAAGCTTGTCCCCAAGGTCCGCCAGATTTTATCACTTCTGCTGTTTCAATACTAAATTCATTTGCTTGAAGTTCGCCATCCGTCCAAATTACACCTTGTAATTGATCTTCATTTAACCAATCTTGCACCGTTTGATTAAAAATCTTTTGAAAATCAGGGAAAAAGCTTTCTTTAATGCTTAATCCTGCTGCCATGGCATGACCGCCAAATTTTAAAATCATATCAGGATGTTGGGAATGGATGCGCTCTAATACATCGCGCATATGCAAGCCTTCAATTGAACGCGCAGAACCTTTTAAAATACCTTCTTGATCTTGTGCAAAAGCAATAACGGGTCGATGGTATTGATCTTTGATTCGAGAAGCTACAATGCCTAATACGCCTTGATGCCAATCTGGCTGGAATAAGGCTATCCCCATAGGTAATTCATCAGAAAGTGCGGTGAGATTTCGGCAAATTTCTAAGGCTTCTAACTTCATGTCTTGCTCAATTTCTTTTCTGGCTTGATTTAAACTATCCAAATCTAAGGCTTGCGCTCTAGCCTCTTGCATACTTTCTGTAAGTAATAACTCCACACCAACAGACATATTATCTAATCGACCCGCAGCATTTAAACGGGGAGCAATCGCAAAACCCAAATCAGCCGAACAAAGTTTTTCAACTTCCCGATTAGCCACTTCTGCGAGAGCAATAATTCCTGGTCGACAACGTTTCGCACGAATTCGCATCAAGCCTTGATGGGCTAAAATACGGTTATTTTGATCAAGGGGAACAACGTCTGCAATTGTGCCGAGCGCGACTAAATCCAGTAATTCAGTAAAATTAGGTTGTGTTTCTGCCGTAAAAATACCCAATTCGCGAAATTTAGCACGCAAAGCGAGCATTAAATAAAACGCCACGCCTACGCCGGCTAAACATTTTGAAGGGAAATCACATTGTTGCAAATTTGGATTAACAATGGCATCAGCATTTGGCAGTATTTCTGGCGGTAAGTGATGATCGGTAATCAACACCTTCACCCCTTGCTCTTTTAAATACGCCACGCCCTCAAAGGAGGATACTCCGTTATCTACCGTCATCAATAACTGCACGCCTTTTTCCATTGCCATTTCAGCAACTGGCACACTCAATCCATACCCTTGCTCAAAACGATTTGGCACAAGATATTCCACATCAGTAAAGCCAAGCATACGCAAAGCTAATACTGAAAGTGCCGTACTGGTTGCTCCATCGGCATCAAAATCACCGACGATAACAATCTTTTGTTGCTGTTGATAAGCTTCAAACAATAAATCCACGGCTTGTTGAATACCGTATAATTTATTAGGGTTCAGCATTGATTGCAAAGTGCGGTCTAATTCTTGGCTATTTTTGATATGACGAGAACGATAGAGACGATCGAGTAATGCATTATCTGAAACAGGATTTCCGGCAGGAATTTCACGACGTTTGATGAGTTTTTTCACAGTATTTTGTTATTAAAAATGACCACTAAAGGAACCTTCGATATGTGCTTTGATGATATGAATATTTTAAGGGCGTATATCATACGCCCTCACTACTAACAATTATTGTGCTGATTCTTGTAACACAGCTAATAAATCTTGAGGTTTTAAATATCCCCCAAGCATTTCACCTGTTGAAGTCACAATACTTGGCGTACCTTTCACACCAAGTTGTACACCTAAATCATACTGTTTTTTCACAATGTTAGGTGTTTTCAATTCTTTTGGTAAGTTACCTT
>CBCSVJ010000076.1:0-5900 GCA_965143545.1 uncultured Haemophilus sp.
AATCAACAAGTGCCCACACAGATTGTCTGATATATTGTTAAAGAGCAAAAAATAAATTGGTCGGCGAGATAGGATTTGAACCTACGACCCACTGGTCCCAAACCAGTTGCGCTACCAAGCTGCGCTACTCGCCGTCAGATTTCTCAATTAAGAGAAGATGGGGTGGCTAATGGGATTCGAACCCACGACAACTGGAATCACAATCCAGGGCTCTACCAACTGAGCTATAGCCACCATTGATTAGTTGTTCATCGCATTGACTTCTGGCGCGCTCGACAAGATTCGAACTTGCGACCTTTGGCTCCGGAGGCCAACGCTCTATCCAACTGAGCTACGAACGCGTTACTGCGTCGTTGCAGGGGCGTATATTAATGATTTCCCAATATCTTGTCTAGCACTTTTTTGAAAAAAAAATATCAAAAGATAAATTTTTGTTCAATTTGTATAGAATTTATTATGTATTCGTTTATTTTTAATGCTAAAACGTAAAAAAGGATAGCAAATTGCTATCCTCTTTATTTAAATTATTGCTTGTTACGACGTGCGCGACGTTTCATTCTTCGTACCCAACGGGTGATTTTCCATGCTTTTGTAATTGAATAAGCATAAAGGAAGAATAATACAATAAACGCAATAAACATTGCCCATTCATTAATATAGAAGACTTCGCCTAAGATCCCGATTGTGGCACAAATGGCTGCAAAGAAAGTAATTAATAAAAAAGCTTGGCGAGAGGTTAATCCAGCACGAACCATTAAGTGGTGTACGTGTAAGCGATCCGGACGGAATGGACTTTTCCCTTTACGTAAACGACGATAAATAATGGCCACCATATCAATTAAAGGAACAGCAATAATCCAAAGTGCGGTCACTGGATTCATTGGATGTCCTTTTCCTTGCGTACTTAAAAGCAAAATCCAAATAATAGTAAAACCAATTAAAGTACTTCCTGCATCGCCCATGAACACTTTATATTTTGGTCCTAATGGAATGCCTAAATTTAATAATAGATAAGGCAGAATCGCAACAATTAAGGCAAAACTCCAATACGCCATATCCATCTGTCCATCACGGAACATTAAAATACCAATGGCAGCAAATGAAACAATTGATAATCCACCCAATAATCCATCGATACCATCAATCATATTAAAGGCATTAATAATCGCAATTGTCGCAAATACGGTAATAATCAATCCAATAGAACCAAGTGTTAATTGGAATGGACCTAGAATTTGGCCTAAATGATCTAAATAAACATTACCTAAGTCGATCATTAAAATCGCAAGCACGGCTTGAATCCCTGCACGCAAGAAGGGACTAATATCGAAGCGGTCATCTAAGATACCAATTGCCAGTAGAACAAAAATACTGAATATATAAAGATAAGGTAAACGAAGTTGATCCCACTCCATTAAATAATAGCAAAGGTTTCCCATAAAAAGAGAAACACCGCCAATGAGCGGAATCGCACCTTGGTGACGTTTACGATAATTCGGCTTATCAACCAAGCCAATTTTATTGGCAATTGGTCGCATGACAAGTAAGGTCAAAAATGCCCCTAAAAAAGTGACGAGAAGACTTAGCATAGTTTTTATCCTAAAATTTTTTTGCAAAGGATAACATAAAGAAAAATCAGCACACAAAGATTTTTCTCAAATTCAGTTTTTTAGTACAATATGGCCACTTTTAATATAAGGATTCAAATCATGACAAAATCAACCGCACTTTTCTCTCGTGCACAAGAAGTTATTCCTGGTGGCGTAAACTCCCCTGTTCGTGCCTTTAAAGGCGTAGGTGGCACACCGGTATTCATTCAAAAAGCCAAAGGCGCTTATATTTACGATACTGAAGGCAAACAATATATCGATTATGTGGGTTCTTGGGGGCCAATGATTTTAGGTCACAACCACCCTGCTATTTTAGATGCTGTATTAAAAGCAGCTGAGAATGGTTTAAGTTTTGGTGCTCCAACCCCCTCTGAAATTGATTTAGCGGAATTAGTCTGTGAAATTGTGCCATCTATTGAAATGGTTCGTATGGTGAGTTCAGGTACTGAAGCAACCATGACAGCTATCCGTCTTGCGCGTGGTTATACAAATAGAAGTAAAATCTTAAAATTTGAAGGTTGTTACCATGGTCATTCTGATTCACTTTTGGTAAAAGCAGGATCGGGCGCATTAACACTTGGTCAACCTAGCTCACCAGGTGTACCTGAAGATTTTGCAAAACATACTTTAACTGCAGAATATAACAATCTTGATTCTGTTAAAAAGCTATTTGAACAATTCCCTAACGATATCGCTTGTGTGATTATTGAACCAGTTGCAGGTAATATGAACTGTGTTCCACCAAAAGAAGGCTTCTTACAAGGCATTCGTGAAATTTGTGATCAATATGGTGCACTTTTCATTATTGACGAAGTCATGACAGGTTTCCGTGTTTCACTTGCAGGCGCACAAGCTTATTATGGTGTCACACCTGATCTCACCACATTAGGTAAAGTCATTGGTGGCGGTATGCCAGTGGGTGCAGTGGGTGGTAAAAAAGTAATTATGCAACATCTTGCACCGACCGGCCCTGTTTATCAAGCGGGTACCCTTTCTGGTAACCCGATTGCAATGGCAGCAGGTTTAGCTTGTTTAACTGAATTGAAAAAAGCAGGTAACGAACAACACCTTGCCGAATTAACCACAAAACTTTGTGATGGCTTAAAAGCATTAGCTCAAAAACACAATGTGCCATTTGTGGTTAATCATGTAGGCGGAATGTTTGGTCTTTTCTTCACTGACCAAAAACAAGTGACCTCTTATGCTGAAGTCATGAAATGTAATACTGAAAAATTCAAAGTGTTCTTCCACAAAATGCTCGATCAAGGCGTTTACCTTGCGCCTTCTGCTTTTGAAGCAGGCTTTATGTCTTTAGCTCATACAAATGAAGACATTGAAAAAACACTTGCTGCCGCAGATATTGCATTTGCAGCGGTTGCTTAAAACACAAAGTGCGGTTAAATTTAACCGCACTTTTTCTTTAATATCACATCATAATCGCTCATAGAGTACGTTTTCTAATAATCCCCTTTCCTCTTCGGTTAATGCGATTCCTTTTTCATTTGTCAGAATGAAGAAGTCTTCTGCTTTTTCCCCTACTGTCGTAATTTTTGCATTACAAAGATTGAGTTTTAACTCGGTAAAAATTTGACTAATTTGAGCCAATAAACCGGGTTTGTCTAAAGCAACGATTTCTAACTCCGTATGCTCTTTTTTAGTTTCTTTCAAAAAACGTACATCTGTTTTTACGGTGAAATGTTGCAACTGTCGATTATTTGCAAAAGACATGGATGGTAATTTTTCACCTAATAAAACAGAGGTTAATACCGTCTCTAATTCTCGGCGACGTTCTGATCGAACCAATTCACCATTTAATTCTGTGATGATAAAGCTGTCGAATACATATCCATCATCCGATGTTAAAATTTGCGCATCATGAATACTAAATTTTTTCGCACCAATGGTTGAAACCACTTTATTAAATAAGTTGGCTTGATCAGGGCAATAAACGAAGATCTCAGTCCCACCGCTAGAAAAACGGTTACTAATTTTAACCAGTACTTCACCATCAAATTCAGCTAATAACTCTGTATGCCACGCAATTTGTTTTGGGCTATTTCGTAAAAAATAATCATCAGGACAACGTTGCCAGAGTGCTAAGATTTTTTCTTCCGATAATTCTGGTTGATCTTCGGATAAAATTGCCAGCGCCAATTGGCGATTTTCAAGGATCTTTTCGTTATTATCTAATAATAAATTCATCCCTTGTCGGAATTGTTGCGACGTATAATCATAGAGTGAGGCAAACAAAGAACGTTTCCAGCTATTCCACAAGGTGCCATTTGTTGCACAAATATCGGCAACCGTCAAACAAGTGAGATAATCTAAACGCACATGATTTTGTACACTTTCTGCAAAGCTCATCACAACTTCCGGATCATGAATATCTCGACGTTGCGCAGTAATTGACATGAGCAAATGCTCTCTCACTAGCCAAGCCATCGTTTCAATTTCTCGACGATCAAAACCATGTAAACGAGCAAATTCAGCAACATCTTCAGCCCCTAACTCTGCATGATCCCCCCCTCGACCTTTCGCAATATCATGGAAAAGTGCGGCAACATAAAGCAAAGTGCGGTCAGAAATTTGGCTAAATATTTGATGGCAAATAGGATGGAATTCGGCTTCATCTTCAGCTAAGAAACTTTCTAATTTCAACATCACTCGCAAAGTATGCTCATCCACCGTGTAAATGTGGAAAAGATCGAATTGCATCAAACCTTCAATTCCCTGCCATTGTGGCAAATAAGCCGTTAGCACACCATATTGGTGCATTGGAAGGAATGCTCGCTGAATGGCTTTCGGTTGATTAAATAACCGAATAAATTTCTCTCTTGCTTCAGGAATATCACATAATTTCTGCGTCAAACTTTCCAACGCAATCTGTAATTGGCGTAATGTTGAAGAATGAATTTCGGCTTGAGCATGCTGTGTTAGATAGAAAAAAAGATCCAAAATACGATCTGGATAACGTAAAAACAGATCATTTTTACGTAAACACAAACTTTGATTTACTAGCTCAAAATTATCATCCAAAGGATGAATAGAAACCTCGCCATCCGTTGATAAAAAATGTTCTTTATAATGCTTAATCAGGATATCGGTTAAACGAGAAATCGTGCGTAAAGCTTGGAAAAAACGTTTCATCATTTTTTCGACACCACGGTTTCCGTCGCCTTCAAAACCAAGCATCTCGCTCACTTTGATTTGACGATCAAACAACAAGCGGTTGTCATAACGTTTTAAAATCAAGTGTAAAGCAAACCGCACTTTAAATAAAAATTCTTGGCTTTCTAATAATTGTTGGTGTTCTGATGGATAAATAAAGCCACTTTTCAAAATGCCATCAAGGGTCATTTCCCCAGTGTGTCGTAATGCGATCCAATATAAAAGATGAAGATCCCGCAAACCACCTGGGCTGTACTTTAAATCGGGCTCTAAATTGTAACTGGTATTGTGATAGCGCTGATAACGTTCAATTTGCTCTTGTACTTTGGCGTCAAAGAATGGTTTTATCGCCCAAAAATCTGGCTTTTTCAATATTTCCCCTAAAGCATTAAAAAGGGATAAATCACCTGATAAATAACGAGATTCAAGCAAATTGGTGGCAATAGTAATGTCCTGCTTACCTTCCTTTTCACATTCTTCCAAAGAACGAACACTATGCCCTACGTCAAATCCACAATCCCACAAGAACTGCACAAATTGAGCAATTTTTTCTTCCGTTTCAGACTCTCTTTCTTCTTTTGAAAGAATAAGAACATCTAGGTCAGATAAAGGAAAGATTTCTTGTCTGCCATAACCGCCTACTGCAATTAAGGTGAGATTAGCTTTATCTAATTCAAATTGCTGCCAAAGCTGTTTTAACAAATCATCACAAAATTGTGTACGGTTAGCGATAAGCTCAAAAACGGAATAATCAGCAAAGTGCTGACGTTCCAATCCCTTCAAATTTTCACGCTGAATTTTAACCGCACTTGGCGTGAGTGGAGAGTCGAAATGATAAGGAAAAAGCATAGGTATTCCACAAACAAAACAATTATAAAAAAAGCCCACTATCGTAGGCTTTTAGCTGAACTTAAAGGTTATTCATCATACGTTGAATTCGACCTTCCGCAATTTCTTCATCACGAATGGTCATCACTTCACAACCGGTTTCTGTCACGACAATTTGGTGTTCATATTGCGCTGAATGGCTACGGTCTTTGGTTTTTACTGTCCAACCATCGCCCATAATGCTTACTTCCTTTTTACCTGCATTAATCATTGGCTCAATGGTGAATACCATAC
>CBCSVJ010000077.1:0-5895 GCA_965143545.1 uncultured Haemophilus sp.
CTCATAAAGATCACGCACTTTTCCCGAATAGATTTTTTTTAGACTAAGTTGTGTCATTGCTTGCACCTTTAATTATAAGAATAAAAAATCGGTGGATATTGTAGCGCACTTTTAGCGCAAACGTTTGCTTTTTTTTATGAAAAATTTTAAAGAAAAGAAACTACAGAGTCATACACCTAAATAAGCTATAGATAACAAAAGAAAAGCAATTTAATTTGAGCTCAATCTGAAAATCAGCGACAATACAGCATCATTTAAAACAGAAGAAACAAGACAAATGAGTTATCCATTAGAAGAAGTGAATAAACGTCGCACATTTGCGATTATTTCCCACCCTGACGCGGGTAAAACCACCATCACCGAAAAAGTATTGTTATACGGCAATGCCATTCAAAAAGCAGGCTCAGTAAAAGGTAAAGGCTCTGCACAGCATGCAAAATCTGACTGGATGGAAATGGAAAAACAACGTGGTATTTCCATTACCACTTCCGTGATGCAATTCCCTTACAATGAATGCTTAGTGAATTTATTGGATACGCCGGGGCATGAGGATTTCTCGGAAGATACCTATCGCACGTTGACGGCTGTGGATAGCTGCTTAATGGTTATCGACTCGGCAAAGGGGGTTGAAGAACGTACCATTAAATTAATGGAAGTGACCCGTTTACGCGATACGCCAATTATCACTTTCATGAATAAACTTGACCGTGATATTCGTGATCCAATGGAATTATTAGATGAAGTGGAAAGCGTATTAAAAATCCATTGTGCGCCAATTACTTGGCCGATTGGTTGCGGTAAATTGTTTAAAGGGGTTTATCATTTATATAAAGATGAAACCTATCTTTACCAAAGTGGGCAAGGCTCTACAATCCAAGAAGTACGCATTGTGAAAGGTCTAAATAGCCCAGAATTAGATGCTGCCGTAGGCGATGACTTAGCCCAACAACTGCGTGATGAATTAGAGCTTGTAAAAGGTGCAAGTAATGAATTTGATTTGGATTTATTCCTAAGTGGTGAATTAACACCTGTCTTTTTCGGTACTGCATTAGGTAACTTCGGTGTTGATCATTTCTTAGATGGTTTAACTGAATGGGCACCTGCACCACAAGCTCGTCAAGCTGATACCCGTAAAGTCTCAGCAGAAGAAGAAAAATTCACTGGTTTCGTATTTAAAATCCAAGCCAATATGGATCCAAAACACCGCGACCGCGTGGCTTTCTTACGCGTAGTTTCTGGCAAATATGAAAAAGGCATGAAACTTAAACACGTGCGTATTGGTAAAGATGTAGTCATTTCTGACGCCCTCACCTTTATGGCGGGGGATCGTACTCATGCCGATGAGGCTTATGCTGGCGATATTATCGGTTTGCACAATCACGGTACGATTCAAATTGGCGATACCTTTACGCAAGGCGAAGAGCTTAAATTTACCGGTATTCCAAACTTTGCCCCTGAATTATTCCGTCGTATTCGTTTGAAAGATCCTCTTAAACAAAAACAATTGTTAAAAGGCTTAGTACAACTTTCTGAAGAAGGTGCTGTTCAAGTGTTCCGCCCATTAAGTAATAATGATTTGATTGTTGGCGCGGTCGGTGTGCTACAGTTTGATGTGGTCGTTTCTCGTTTGAAATCAGAATATAACGTTGAAGCCATTTACGAAACGGTCAATGTCGCGACGGCTCGTTGGGTGGAATGTGCAGATAACAAAAAATTTGAAGAGTTCAAACGCAAAAATGAGCAAAATCTAGCATTAGATGGTGGAGATAATCTTACTTACATTGCACCAACTATGGTTAATTTAAATCTTGCACAAGAACGTTATCCTGATGTGACCTTCTTTAAGACAAGGGAACATTAATTACCATTTTCTACCATTAACAAAAGGAAAAATTATGAAAAAATTGATGCTTATCAGTACAGCAGTGTTACTACTCTCGGGTTGTGTAAACACTGAGCTGTCAAATGCAGGAAAAGCTTATAACCCACAAACTGACGCACGTATCCGTCTATATGGACAAAATGGTCGCTATACCGAGATGGAAGTAAAACAGAATGGAAAAACAGAAAAAGTAAATGTTGGAGGTGGATGGGGGCAATCCTTCGGCTCAATGCTTTACCTTAAAGGTAATGAATCGCTAGGAATGCCAGATAGCGAAGCGAGTAAAAAACCAAGCCAATTCAATAACTTTGGTTCAAGTACTTTCTTTAAAGAGTTTGTTATCCCTGCGGGCGCTGAAATCACCCTAAAAAGTGAAATAGTAACCCCAGATAATACCTATACAGATTATGCAAAAGGTATTAAATATACACAACTAGGTTACAGCTGTTCTGGTAAAAAACTCACATTCACTCCTCAGGCAGGAAAAGATTATGAAGCATTACCTGCAGCATCAACAGCCCAATGTAATTTAACTTTAGTAGAACTAAAATAAATCAATGTGAAAGGTCACCGCAAGGTGGCTTTTCTTTTATATAAAGACATTAAAATTGTAGCTAATAACAACAGACAGATAAAACAAAGTGCGCTTAAATTAATCGCATTTTTTATATAAAAGAAATAGAGAAAATAAGATGGCTGGGGTACTAGGATTCGAACCTAGGGATGCCGAGATCAAAACCCGGTGCCTTACCGCTTGGCGATACCCCAACTGAAATTCTTTGATTGGAAATAAAGAAGATTTTATTTAGATAGTATGGCTGGGGTACTAGGATTCGAACCTAGGGATGCCGAGATCAAAACCCGGTGCCTTACCGCTTGGCGATACCCCAACTACTATTTGACTGCAAGCTGATAAATGGTGCGGGACGAGGGACTTGAACCCACACACCTCTCGGCGCCAGAACCTAAATCTGGTGCGTCTACCAATTTCGCCAGTCCCGCAAACTTGGTGGCTACAGCGAGATTCGAACTTGCGACCCCAACATTATGAGTGTTGTGCTCTAACCAACTGAGCTATGTAGCCATCATTTGCTTTACCTTATCGGCTTTGCGGGGCGTATTATCCTGATTTGACCTATTCTCGTCAATCATTTTTTTGCAAAAAACGGATTTTTTGATTTAGTTGATTATAAATAAAACGCTTTTGCTATTTTTTGTTCACATCAAGAACGGAGATCATTCCAACAAAACGCTTCCAATGCAAGGTGTTAAATTGCCCTGGAATGTACCAATTAGATATTGTTCCATCAAGATATAAGGCATCATGACAACCTATTTTCAGCAAACCTTGGCTCAATGTATAAAGATTAGGCTCACCTTTTATCGTCATCAAAAATAGCAATTCGTTCTGCTTCGTCAAACACACTGCATTACGCTTATGATAGCTCTCTAGGCTAGCTCGAAATTGCGGATTCATTTTTCCATGAATAATTAACATCGGGCCTGATTGCAACGCAAAATCTGGTTTGAGTTTACTTTTCTGATACGCGGCGGTTGTTAAAATGTAGGGTTTATTTCCAGCAATGGCGAATACCCCATTAGGCTGCACATGGAAATTACCTTTGCCTGCTTTTGTATTTAACGCATTGAGCTCTTTTCCTTGCTCAATCCATAACCCTGCAGGCACATTATTCATGCTATAAATGCCCGCATTCATGACCATTTTCACGTTATAGCTATCTTCTAAGGCATTTTTGAGACGCGTTAAACTTTGATAATCATTACCTTCAGCATCCTTCCAATGTAGCTGCACTTCTTAAGTTTTAGCTTGGAAAATCCCGTAAGTAATATTGCCATCATTAAAGGTTCTATATTCAGCTAGTGATGGCACACTCATCAGTAACGATGCGCTACTGAAAAGTGCGGTCAAAAATTTAATCGTTTTTTTCATTTAAAGGATGGGTTAAATGCAAAGCATTGGAAAAGGCATGCAAACCTTCCGCATTACCAGATTTCATCATGGCTTGCATAGTTTGGGTTGGCGCATGAATGAGTTTATTCGTTAATTTATAACTCAATTCTTGCAGAATTTTTTCAGCATTCTCACCTTGTTGAATTTGGTGTAAGGCTTTTTCGAGTAATTCTTGGCGAGTCTTCTCCGCCTCATCACGATAATAACGAATCAAATTAGAGAACTGATGAACCTTCACCCACTCGAAGAAATCCGTGCATTCTTGTGTAATGATGTCTTGTGCTTGCTCTGATGCTTGCTCACGTTGAGAAAGATTGCGTTGAATAATATCTTGCAAATCATCTACGGTGTAATGATACACACTTTCTAATTCCGAGACGTTTTCATCAATATCACGTGGCACCGCAATATCCACCATCAAAGTCGGTTTAAATTGGCGTGCTTTTTCCGCAATTTCAGCCATTGCTTTGGTGATTAAAACATTCGGACTGCCTGTTGAGCTGATGACAATATCCGTTTGATTTAGTGGAGTTTGTAACTCTTCAAGAGAATACACCTCAATCGGTGTATTGGAGGCTAAAGTCTCTACCAACTGTTCAGCGCGAGATAAAGTGCGGTTAGCAATCATCAATTTTTTTACACCATGGCGTAATAAATGACGGCTTACCAATTCAATGGTTTCCCCTGCCCCAACGAGCAAAATTTGTAATTCACGTAAAGATTCAAAAATTTGACGTGCCAAACTACAAGCTGCATAAGCCACCGATACAGCACTTTCACCAATATTGGTTTCAGTGCGTACACGTTTTGCTGTAGCAAAGGTTTTTTGGAACAAACGAGAAAGCGTGCTTGAAAGCGGAATATTCGCCGCTTGATAATAATCTTCACTGATTTGGAACGCTTGTTTCACCTGTCCTAAAATTTGCGGCTCACCCAAAATTAATGAATCCAAACCACAGGCCACGCGCATTAAATGATTCGCTGCTTGTTGATTTTGATGTGTGTAAATACTTTTATTTAATTCATCGACAGAAAGCTGATGAATGTTAGCAAACCAATTTGTACAGTTCGTTTGCCATTGCTTACACTCTTGGGGTGAAATTTGACGATGGTGGAGATAAATCTCTGTACGGTTACAAGTAGAAAGAATAACCGCACTTTCTGCCAAATCTTGTTGGTGAATTTGTTGTAAGGCAAGCTGCCGCTTTTCTTCAGAAAAAGCGACTTTCTCACGAACAGCAACAGAAGCCGTTTTATGATTAATGCCTAGAACAAGAAGGGTCATAAAAACCTAATAAAAACAACCGCACTTTTATGAACATGCGGCTTAAGTAGAAAGTAAAAGTTTCGCTATTTTAATGAATTGTTGAGAATTGAGCAAATTTCAAGAGAAAAAACTCAAACAAATAACTAAAACGAGTTAAAATTTATCTTTCGCTAAACGCCATTGCGTAAATTCATCTAAATTTTTTGCCTGTAGAAAAGGATTAATTTGTTTCTCTAATCCAATTGTTGTCGGCAAACTCGGTTTCCCCTCTGATCGATAACGTTCCACTAATACACGTTGATTTTTGACCGCACTTTTATCCGCCAATACGGTTTCTGCAAAAGCTAAATTACCCAGCGTATATTCATGAGCGGGACAAACAACGGTTTCATTCGGTAATTGATTAAAACGTCGCATGGTTTCAAACATTTGAGCAAAATCCCCCGTAAATACGCGACCACAGCCCGCAGAAAATAACGCATCGCCGCAAAATAGATGTCCATCCACCAAATAGCTGATATGCCCTGCCGTATGGCCACCGCTTGGCAAAACTTCAATATGATAATGTGCCGTATTAATCACACCACTATCCATAATATTGGTTGCCCCTTTATTTGCACATTCTGTTGGACCGAAAACTGGCACATTGGGATAATATTGCTTAAATTCCGCGACACCTTGAACATGATCATCATGATTATGGGTTAATAACACCGCTTCTATGTCTAGCTTATTGGATTCTAAATACGGAATTAAACGGGTTATTTCTGGGAT
>CBCSVJ010000078.1:0-5882 GCA_965143545.1 uncultured Haemophilus sp.
ATCCTTTCGGATTATTTTTTTGCCAATTCCAGGTATCTTTCATCATTTGCTCAAGGCCTCGCTCAGCTGTCCAATTTAACTCTTTTGCAGCAAGACTTGGATCGGAATAGCAGGTTGCAATATCGCCTGGGCGACGTGCGACAAGACGATATGGAATTTTAATATTGTTCGCTTGCTCAAACGCTTTCACCATATCAAGCACAGAATACCCAGTACCTGTACCCAAGTTATAAATGTGTAAACCCGCGTCATTTTCATGGCGATTTAATGCTTTTAAGTGACCAATCGCTAAATCCACCACATGGATATAATCACGTACCCCTGTGCCATCATGAGTATCATAATCGCTACCAAACACCGAAAGTTGTGGTAATTTACCAATGGCAACTTGGCTAATGTAAGGTAATAGATTATTTGGAATGCCGTTTGGATCTTCACCAATCAAGCCACTTGCGTGAGCACCCACTGGGTTGAAATAACGTAAGATCGTCATGCTAAATTGCGGTTCAGCTTTAGCAACATCAGTCAGAATTTGTTCCACCATGTATTTAGATGTACCGTAAGGATTGGTTGTACCGCCCACTTTGCAGTCTTCTGTAATTGGAATAATTTCCGGATCACCATAAACCGTTGCAGATGAACTAAATACAAAGTTCCACACGCCTGCTTTTTTCATTTCTTGAATCAAAACAATCGTGCCCGCTACATTGTTCATATAGTATTCGGCTGGTTTTTGAACACTTTCACCCACAGCTTTTAAACCCGCAAAATGGATGACCGATTGAATACTGTTTTCAGCAAAGATTTTTTGCAATAAAGCACGATCTAAAATATCGCCTTCATAAAACTTCACGTCTTTACCGGTAATTTCTTTGACTCGTTCTAAAGATTTTGGGGAGGAATTGCATAAATTATCCAATACCACCACTTCTTTATTTGCATTTAATAATTCCACTACGGTGTGTGAACCGATATAGCCGGCTCCACCTGTTACTAAAATCGCCATGGGTTGCTCCTTAATCATTTTGTTCGCAAATTATAACATTGATTTCTACGATACATAAATTTATCCCCTCTTTTGACCGCACTTTGGTGTGATCGTTGTCACAGAATAAACATTTTTCTCTGGAATTTTGATTTGAGTCATTGAAGCGCTTCGCGATGAGGCGAATAATAGTCTCCTAAAATCAAAAAGATAAAGGAAGACAATATGAAACCTCAAACACTTCAAAAAACCGCACTCGCACTACTTGTTGGTTGGTATGCTGCGAATGCAGCCGCTTATTCTGAACAAGGCCAAGCCGGTAATACCAAAAGTTGGGAAAGCGCTGAATACCTCAAAGACTGGGGCTTAACCTCAATGAATGCCTCCACGGCTTACGCGCTTGGCTTTAATGGTTCAGGCGTAAAAATCGGCGTGATGGATTCAGGTGTGCTATTAAACCACCCTGAATTTCAAGACGGTCGAATCCACGTTGTAAAAACGGAAGGGACTTATAGTAAAGATGGCATGCGTTATCCCGATGCATCGGTGGGAAATGGTCCAATTAATAAAAATGAACCAGTAAAAAACGGTAAACGCAATTTCGATAAAACAGATAATGGCATCTTCACTAAAGGTGAAGCCTTCAATATTGACGGTGCATGGCATAAATATACCAATGATGCACACGGTACGCACGTTGGCGGGACAATGGCAGCAACGCGTGACGGCAATGAAATGCATGGTGTAGCATTCGGTGCTAACCTCTATTCTGCCAACACAGGTGGTAACGACAACATGACCTATGGGCCAAACCAAGACTATAGTTTCTTCTTACAAGGCTACTCTGCTCTCGTGGATGCGGGAGCAAAAGTGATTAATAACAGTTGGGGTTCAAACCGTCGTGTTAATTCATCCTTTGCCGGTGCCTTAGGCTATAAACCAAAATATGATTGGCGTAATGTGCCTGAATATGGTGTGCAATATTATGATGTACCAAAAGCACCTGAGCCAATTTCCAGTCCTGCGGCACATATTTATTTAAGTAACTTAGGCGAGGCTGAAAAAGCTTATTATCAATTTGTCACCGGTGGTGAGAAAAACTTTGTTGATGCGGCTTATGAAGTAGCAAAAAATAAACAAGTGATTCAAGTTTTTACAGCGGGTAACCGCAGTATGATGGCTGAATCCTTTACGCGTGCGATGTTGCCTTATTTCAGACCTGATGCAGAAAAATACTGGGTAAACGTCACGGGACAAGTCGGTGGTGAAGGCTATCCGAATGATTCGAATGACGATGTGAGTGATGGAAAAGCAGGCGCAGATATTCAAGAATTTAACCTCGCCGGCCATTCAAAATGGTGGACGATTGCGGCGCCATCTGCCAATATCTATTCCTCCTACATTCAATTACAAGACAACAATACTTATGGTGACCCTATTTACAAATCAGCTGGTGGTACTTCAATGGCTGCCCCACACGTAAGTGGTGCATTAGGTGTCATCTTTTCTCGCTATCCATATATGACAACCGATCAAGCGCGCGATGTTATGCTCACTACTGCGAGACAAACCACTCTTCGCAAAGGGCTTGAAGGTAAACCATTAGAACGTTGGGAAACTGAACAAGGTATACCGAGTAACGTTTGGGGTTGGGGTATTTTGGATCTTGGCAGAGCTATGTTTGGTCCAGGTCAATTCTTAGGAAACATGAAAATCAACCTCAATCAAAATGATGTTTGGTCAAATGATATTAGCGATAAAGCCATCAAAGCACGTCAAGTCGAAGATCAAGCTGAAGCCGCGACTTGGACAACGCGCAAAGCAGAATTACAAGCGTTAATGCAAAATCGTGCAGGCGCGACAGCTGAAGAAAAAGCGGAATATCAAGTAGGTTTAGCACGTGAAGTGGCTCGTAATGAACGTGCCGCGCAAGGCTATGTCGGCGCCTTAACTAAAAATGGGACTGGCACCTTAACCCTCACCGGTAATAACAGCTTCACCGGTGAAATTACCGTGAATGAAGGTCAGCTTTCAGGGTTAAATCAATCCCTTGGTTCAGCACAACAAGTCATCGTAAAACAAGGTGCAACATTGGAAGTGTTACCGAAAGCGGAAGTCACTAAACCAAGTGAGAATGGATTTGTTACCGAAACCTTAACCAGCACCGCGAAAACGGTCACTGCGACAGTGGAAAAAGGTGGTCGTTTCTTACTGAATAATGGTATTGCTAACGTCAATGCCACCTTTGCAGACGGTTCTGTTTTAGTGCCAAATAAATTTGATGAAGAAATTCTGCCTCAATTACAACAAGATCCACAAAAAGCAGTTTCCGTGCAAGGTACTGGCTCATTTGTGGGAGCTGAAAATGCAGTTGTAGAAACACCTCGCACTTATGATTTCTTTGCCGTTAAAAATGAAAGTAATGCAAATACGTTGAAAGTAACCGTTCAGAAAAAAGCCCTTTCATCGGCGGCAACCACTGAAAATGAAGTGGCTATCGCCAATGCCTTAGATGCAGCAACAAGCAGTGCGGCATATCAAAACCTCATTTGGGGAACAAAAGAGAATGCTCGCCAAGCTTTTGCTCGTTTAAGCTATGATGAAGATCTCGCAGCCGAACAACACAATGTGTTAAATGGCTTATTGCTTCGTCAGCAACTTGCCCAACCGGGTGCAGTAAGAGCGCAACTTAATACAGGTACACAAATTTGGACAAGTGGCACCTTCACTCACTTCAGCACTGACAGTTTAAGCAGTCATGCATACAATCAACTTGTGGGTATTGATGCGACCATTGATACAAACAAACATTTAGGTGTATTTGTTGGTTCAACACAAAACAGTCATAAAATTGACCGCACTTCAAAAGATCGTGCCGTGCATTTAGGCTTAACAGCTGAACATCGTTTCAACGTATTAACACCGAAAATTGGTTTTATTCAAAGCTGGGGTAAACACGAACAACGTGCTGAATTTGCACAAGGTGTGAAAAGCCATAGTCAAACACAAAATGTCTTTGCTGAACTTGCCTACACAGGCTTAAAAGGCGAACATTTTGCGCTTGAACCTTATGCTGGCGTAAGCTATATGCACATCAAAAACAAAGGCGTGACAAAAGGCGAAGTGCAGTTAAAAGACAACAATCGTGATTTAATCGTCACCTCTGTAGGTTTACGTCCATCCATTCCATTTGCAATTGGTGGCGTTCAATTAAATCTATTAGGTGATGTGGCTTATCATCGTTTCCATAAAGATAAAGCCGCCGAAGGCAGCTTGGTTATCAATAATCAAGGCGTAGCAAATCTTTATGGTAAAGAATTGAAAAATGTTGTTACGACAGGTGTGGCACTACAAGCTCAATTTACACCAGTATTGAGTATGAAAGTCGGCTATCAAGGTGCTTACAACCACGATACGAAAGCGAATAATGTTAATGCAGAATTACGCTTCTCGTTTTAACGATATTCAATAAGACAAAAGTGCGGTCAGTTTTTGAGAAGTTTTAAAACTCTTTGAAAATTGACCGCACTTTGTACTTCAGTATTTAATTATTATGCTAGGAAGATTCTACCTCCCTATCTTCTAGAAATCTAAAAAACTACGATATTGATGTTTCTTTTCAGATCATGTTTTTTAAACACCTCTAAAATTCTATTTCCTAATTCTATTTGAAATAAATATTGATAATAATATCAAAGGAGAACCTAATGAAAACAATTTAAAGCAAAAAACTATTATTTCCATTGTCTCATCTAAAGAAATAGAACCTCCATTCATAACAAATGAAAATATTATTAAACCTAATGAAAATACAAAAAAACAACATAAAAATATCAGTATTAAAAGAATAATAATTTGAAGAATTTTATTCATTAGTGGTTACTCTCTTTACCCAATCCTTTATTTTTTCTTGTTTATATTAAATCTCTAACTCCATTTCTTCTTTGTCTGTTAACCTTTCTCCACAACTATATTTTACTTTTCAGTTCAATCTCATTACGGGTACGGTTAAAAACATGCTGAGTCTAGGAGTGTATGTAGCTCATTTTAATTGTATTTTTATTCATCTATAAAAACAAAAGGCATCAATCTGATGCCTTTTCAATTCATTAAAATGAAAAATTAACGCTCATTCCAACGTTTGATTGATTCACGAATCACTTCTTTCGCTTCTTCTACATCGCCCCAGTGAGTCACTTTCGTTGAACCTGGTTTTTTCAATGCTTTGTAGTTGTTGAAGTGGAATTCAATTTGTTTGATTAATTGCGCTGGCACATCAGCAAGGCTGTTATATGCATTGCCGGTATCGCGGTCATCTGCTGGCACACAAACGATTTTATCGTCCACTTCGCCATCATCAACGAATTTCATCACACCGATTACTTTTGCTTCAAGGAATACACCGGTCGCAAGTGGTTGGCGAGTTAATAATAAAACATCTAACTCATCGCCATCTTCGTCTAAAGTTTGTGGAATAAAACCATAGTTAGTTGGTTTTGCGAAGATCGCTGGCTCAACACGGTCTAATTGGAACGCGGCAACTTTACGGTTCCATTCGATTTTGTGGCAGCTACCTTCTGGAATTTCATTTACCACATTGATAATGCCGGCATCTACATCGCCAGGCGTTAAAATTTGATTAAAATCAGCCATTGTTTTTCCTTTTTTGATTACGTTAAAAACTCTCAGAGTATAGCAGTTTTTAGCCGATAAAAAAATATGGGAAAAACATCCTCAAAACTGACCGCACTTTCCCGCCAGCCTGACAAAAAAACGGTTGCGCAAACGTTTACTTTAAAATAATTTGCTATAAAATAGCACGTCTTTTTTTGATTATTAACCTAGGGGACTTTATGTCAAGTTTAGAAAAAACCTTTGAACTCAGCAAACGCGGTTC
>CBCSVJ010000079.1:0-5852 GCA_965143545.1 uncultured Haemophilus sp.
ATTGGTGCTCTTGGGCGTTCGTAAACACCATTTACTGACAAAACATTAAGTTACCGCTATAATGCACCGATTATTTTTTGTTTTTTGGATAAGATGTAATGCAATTAATTCGTGGGCTTCATAATACACAGCCATATTTGTCAGGGTGCGCATTAACCATTGGCAATTTTGATGGGGTGCATTTGGGGCATCAGGCGATTTTGCGTCATCTTCGTCAGAAAGCGAATGCACTGAATTTACCCATGGCGGTGATGCTTTTCGAACCACAACCGCGTGAATATTTTATGGGCGACAAAGCCCCTGCGCGTTTAATGCGATTAAGAGATAAATTGCATTATTTGGCTCAGGCGGGTGTGGATGTGGTGATCGTCGCGAAATTTGACCGCGCTTTCGCTGATCTTCCAGCTGAACAATTTATTGAAGATTGGCTTGTACGCAAATTAAATGTGAAGTTTCTCAGTATTGGCGATGATTTCAAATTTGGTGCGAAACGTTTAGGCAATTTTGCGATGTTGCAACAAGCCGGAAAGCAGTTTGGTTTTGAAGTAGAAGACAGTCGTACCTTCTGTTTAGATGAGTTACGTATCAGTAGCACCGCTATTCGTGAAGCGTTGGCTAAAGATGATTTACAGCATGCGGAAAATTTGCTCGGTAAGCCTTATCGTATTTTTGGTCGAGTGATCCACGGCAATAAATTAGGGCGAACCATTGGTTTTCCTACCGCGAATGTTCGCTTACATCGCCAAGTGAATCCAGTAAAAGGGGTTTATGCGGTGAAAGTGCGGTTAAAATCGGGCGAGATTTTTAACGGCGTTGCAAACATGGGAAAACGCCCAACTATCAACGGTACAATACAATTATTAGAAGTCCATTTATTTGATTTTTCTCAGAATATTTATGGACAAATGGTAGAGGTAGAATTCTGCCATAAGATTCGAGATGAGATAAAGTTTCCTTCTTTTGAAGCGTTGAAAGCTCAAATTGAACAAGACGTAAAAACAGCAAAAGCATTTTTTGCAAAATAGAATTATATTGAAATATAAAATTGGAAAATAACATGACAGTTGATTACAAAAACACGTTAAATTTACCTGAAACAGGTTTCCCTATGCGTGGCGATTTAGCCAAACGCGAACCTGTAATGTTAAAAAATTGGTATGACAAACAGTTGTATCAAAAGATCCGCCAAGCGACTAAAGGTAAAAAATCCTTTATTTTGCACGATGGCCCTCCGTATGCGAACGGCAATATTCATATCGGCCACGCCGTTAATAAAATTCTGAAAGATATTATTGTTAAATCCAAAACCGCATTAGGTTTTGACTCGCCTTATATCCCAGGTTGGGACTGTCATGGCTTGCCAATTGAATTAAAAGTAGAAGGTTTAGTAGGCAAACCAAACGAGAAAATTACGGCAGCTGAATTCCGTCAAAAATGTCGTGAATACGCCGCGGAACAAGTAGAAGGTCAGAAAAAAGATTTTATCCGTTTAGGCGTATTAGGCGATTGGGATAATCCTTATTTAACGATGAACTTCGACACCGAAGCAAACATCATCCGTACCCTTGGTAAAGTGATTGCGAATGGCCATTTATACAAAGGTTCAAAACCAGTGCACTGGTGTTTGGATTGTGGCTCTTCTTTAGCAGAAGCAGAAGTGGAATACGAGGACAAAGTTTCTCCATCTATCTATGTGCGTTTCCCAGCAGTAAGTGCGGTTGAAATTGAAGAGAAATTTAACGCAGTAGGCAAAGGCCATGGCAAATTATCTGCGGTGATTTGGACAACCACACCTTGGACAATGCCATCTAACCGTGCGATTGCGGTAAATGCAGACTTAGAATACAACTTAGTACAACTTGGCGATGAGCGTGTGATTTTAGCTGCTGAATTAGTTGAATCCGTAGCGAAAGCCGTGGGCGTAGAACAAGTTGAAGTTTTAGGTTCAGTAAAAGGCCAGGCGCTTGAGTTAGTACGCTTTAACCATCCGTTCTATGATTTCACTGTCCCAGTAATTTTAGGTGATCACGTGACCACTGATGGTGGTACGGGTTTAGTACATACCGCACCAGATCATGGTTTAGACGACTTTGTCGTGGGTAAACAATATGATTTACCGATGGCGGGTCTTGTATCGAATGACGGTAAATTTATTTCAACCACTAAATTCTTTGCAGGCAAAGGTGTGTTTGAAGCGAACCCATTGGTTGTTGAAAAATTACAAGAAGTGGGTAACTTATTAAAAGTTGAGAAAATCAAACACAGCTACCCACACTGCTGGCGTCACAAAACCCCGATTATTTTCCGTGCGACTCCGCAATGGTTTATCGGCATGGAAACACAGGGTTTACGCCAACAAGCATTAGGCGAGATCAAACAAGTTCGCTGGATTCCAGATTGGGGTCAAGCGCGTATCGAGAAAATGGTTGAAAACCGCCCTGACTGGTGTATTTCCCGTCAACGTACTTGGGGCGTGCCGATGACCTTATTCGTGCACAAAGAAACCGAAGAACTTCATCCGCGTACTTTAGAGTTACTTGAAGAAGTGGCTAAACGTGTGGAGAAAGCCGGTATTCAAGCATGGTGGGATTTAGACGAAAAAGAATTATTAGGTGCGGACGCAGAAACCTATCGCAAAGTGCCTGATACTCTTGACGTGTGGTTTGACTCAGGATCAACCTATTCTTCTGTTGTGGCGAATCGTCCGGAATTTAACGGTCAAGATATCGACATGTATTTAGAAGGTTCTGACCAACACCGTGGTTGGTTTATGTCTTCTTTAATGCTTTCTACGGCAACAGACAGCAAAGCACCATACAAACAAGTATTAACCCATGGTTTCACCGTGGATGGTCAAGGTCGTAAGATGTCAAAATCTATCGGTAACATCGTGACTCCACAAGAAGTCATGGATAAATTCGGTGGCGACATTTTACGTTTATGGGTTGCATCTACCGACTATACCGGTGAAATGACCGTTTCTGATGAAATTTTAAAACGTGCCGCGGACAGCTATCGTCGTATTCGTAACACTGCGCGTTTCTTACTAGCTAACTTGAATGGTTTTGATCCGCAACGTGATGCCGTTAAACCGGAAGAAATGATTAGCTTGGATCGTTGGGCGGTAGCTTGTGCGTTAGATGCACAAAAAGAAATTAAAGAGGCGTACGATAATTATCAATTCCACACAGTCGTACAACGTTTAATGCGTTTCTGCTCTGTGGAAATGGGCTCTTTCTACCTTGATATTATCAAAGACCGTCAATATACCACCAAAGCAGACAGCCTTGCGCGTCGTAGCTGCCAAACAGCGTTATGGCACATTGCAGAAGCATTGGTTCGTTGGATGGCACCAATCCTGTCATTCACGGCAGATGAAATTTGGGGTTACTTACCACAAACTGCGACTGCACGTGCAGAATTTGTCTTCACTGAAGAATTATACGAAGGCTTATTTGGCTTAGGAGAGAATGAAAAATTAGACGATGCTTACTGGCAACAACTGATTAAAGTTCGTTCTGAAGTGAACCGTGTATTAGAAATTGCCCGTAACGACAAAGTGATTGGTGGTGGTTTAGAAGCTGAAGTAACGGTTTATGCTAATGATGAATATCGTGCATTGTTAGAGCAATTAGGCGATGAATTACGTTTCGTGTTAATTACCTCAAAAGCAGAAGTGAAAGCATTAGCAGACAAACCGGCGGATGTGGCTGCGGGTGAGCTAGAGGGAATTGCGGTAAGCGTAGCGCGTTCTAACGGTGAAAAATGTCCACGTTGTTGGCATTATTCTGACAAAATCGGCGTGAATCCTGAACATCCTACACTTTGTCCACGTTGTGTGGAAAACGTAGCGGGTAACGGCGAAGTACGTCAGTTCGCGTAATCTTAAAATCATGAAGAAAAGAGAGTTCAAATTGAACGCTCTTTTTTATGTTTAAATGACCAGAAATAAAAAAAGGCTGATATTAATCAGCCTTAAAGATTTTATTGGTTAAAGGTATTGCATACAGAAGGGTTGGCGCTTTGTAAGCCTTTTCTGAACCATTCTAGACGCTGTGCAGATGTACCGTGAGTGAAACTATCCGGTACCACATAACCTTGGCTGCGTTTTTGTAAACGGTCATCGCCCACAGCTTCTGCTGCATTAAACGCTTTTTCTTCATCACCGCGTTCAAATAAACCACTTTTTACCACTTGGCTCGCCCAAACACCGGCGAAGCAGTCAGCTTGAAGTTCTAATTGAACAGAAAGTTGATTTGCCGTTTTACGATCGCTGCTTTGTTGTGCGCGATTCACTTGCGGCAGAATGCCGAGCATATTTTGTACGTGGTGACCGACTTCGTGCGCAATCACATAAGCAAAGGCAGAATCACCTGCTGCACCCAGTTTATTTTTCATTTCATTATAGAACGATAAATCAAGGTAAACTTTGCGATCGCTCGGACAGTAGAATGGACCCATTGCAGATTGACCCGTACCACAAGCGGTTGGCGTTACACCATTGTAAAGCACCATGGTTGGCTCGCTGTAGGTTTTACCCATTTGTCTGAAATATTGTCCCCAAACGGTTTCAGTGTCCGCTAATACAACTTTAGAAAGACTTGCAAGCTGCTGTTCTTCTTGGGTTTCTAATTGTTGAGAGCTTTGTCCTGAAAAATCAGGCGTACCCACTAAGCCTGAAAGATCCACACCATAATAAGCGCCGACTAAAAGAATGATAATACCGAGCACACCGGTGCCTCTTCCGCCACCGAAGTTACCGCCGCCAGAGCCACGTCTATCTTCAATATTTGAGCTTTCTTTACGACCTTGCCAACGCATAATTTTTCCTTTCTGAGTGAGTAAATTAAAAATCGGCGTATTCTATCAAAGTGCGGTCAATTTTAGATCAGTTTTCTTGGAATATTTACATAGCTTTACACTCTGATTTATAGACTTCTTAAGGGAATTTCAGTATTGTAATAATCCCTTAAACAAACATACAAAAGGAACTTTAAAATGGGTTTATTTGATTTTGTCAGTGACATCGGTAAGAAAGTTTTCTCTAAAGAAGAAGAGGCGTCTAAAGCAGTGACTCAACACATCGCAGAAGACAATCCAGGCGTGGAAAACTTATCTGTTACCGTTGAAAATGGTGTAGCAAATATCCAAGGTGTAGCATCAACTGCAGCGGCATTAGAAAAAGCAGTATTAATGGCGGGTAACATTCAAGGTATCCACTCAGTAACAAGCGATGCAAGCATCAATAACGGTGAAACCTTAGGCAGTGATGAAACATTCTATGTAATCCAAAAAGGTGACACCTTGTGGAAAATCGCTGAGAAAGCTTACGGAAATGGCGCGAAATATACCGCTATCGTTGAAGCGAATAAAGAAGTGATTAAAGACGCGGATAAGATTTTCCCAGGTCAAAAAATTCGTTTACCGAAAGGTTTATAATTCGATAAAAAGTGCGGTTATTTTTGACCGCACTTTTTTCTTTATCAAAAATTGTTGATAAATTGTGCAATTTTAGCGGGTTTTCTATTGAATTTTCCGGTTTCTATCGACTGTTTGATTTTCTTTCGCTATAATTTGGCGGTTTTTTATTTTTACAAACAATAACGTGTTCGGTGTGGTTTTTACCGAGTGCAACATTAATTGAGGTTACAAATGTCATTAAATATTGAAACAACTCAAGGTTTAGAGCGTCGTGTGACGATCACCGTTCCAGCTGAAGCTGTAGAAAAAGCAACTCGTGAAGAATTCAAACGTGCAGCAAAAAATGTACGTGTTGATGGCTTCCGTAAAGGTCACGTGCCAGCGCACATCATTGAGCAACGTTTTGGCGCATCAATCCGTCAAGATGTGTT
>CBCSVJ010000080.1:0-5775 GCA_965143545.1 uncultured Haemophilus sp.
TAATAAATCGGTTTACATAGAATTGAATGATCCACCAATAAGAATTAAAGCAAAGGGAATGTTTTTCCACATTTGTAAAATCACAACCCCCCAACCAAATTCATCATTTTGTAAGGTTTTTGGTTCGTCCCAAATGCCTAAATAAACAAATACCTCATTAAGAATGCCGTGGTAAGAAATCATATTGACGAACAAGAAGGCTGCAACTAATCCTGGCACCAACATAGGTGCTCGCAAGATGGTGATAATGGTTACCTTGGCCGGTAATTTTTTACGCAACCACATAGCAATGGGATAAGCTACGATGATGGATAAAATTGCCCCTAATAAAGACACTTTTACGGAATAAATATACGAATTTTGGAATACAGGACTGTTTAATACGGCTTGCCAATACTCTAAACTAAATTGACTTTCTTCCCCGCCCATACTGTATAAACCAAGACTTTGAGAGACGACAATGTAGAATGTGGACCCCATTAAAAATAGGATCGTACCTAAACCGCTGCATAGCAATAACCATGCTTTTACATCATTTTTGAGACTTTTCATTTTACGGACTCCAAGAATTTAATCGCATGGCGGGGAACCATAAAGGTGAGTTTATCGCTCAAATTCGGGCATTTTGTTAGTTGCAGGCGTAATTTTTTCTCTTCATCATTACGCTTAATGACTCCTTGCACTTCCGTGATATTGCCCATAAAAGCGGTGTTGATGATATCTACTGTAATTTGGTTTTCCACTTCCGTTTGTGCGTTTGGTAACAATTCAATGTCTTCCGGTCGAAAGCAAATATAAATTCGTTCAGATTCCGGTTTTTTCTCAGAAAATACGGTGAAATCGCCAAAAATAGAACTCACCGCATACAGGTTATCACCAATGTTTTTCACATTAGCTTCCGTGATATTGGCAATGCCAATAAAATCTGCCACAAAGCGGTTTTTAGGATGATGATAAATATCTTGAGGAGAGCCAATTTGCTCAATAGAGCCCTTATTTAACACGATGATTTTATCTGACATAGTTAGGGCTTCAGCCTGATCGTGAGTCACATAAATACTAGTTAAATTATATTGTTTTGAGAGTTGCTTAATTTCAAAACGTACACTTTCGCGTAATTTGGCATCTAAGTTAGAAAGTGGTTCATCAAATAAAATCACATCTGGACGAGTTACCATGGCTCTGGCTAATGCGACACGTTGTTGTTGGCCTCCAGAAAGCTCATTGGGTAATTTCAATTTATGAAATTCTAAATCCATTTGTTTCAATGCGAGATCTAAACGCTGTTTCTGTTCTTCAATATCAATTTTACGTTGCTTTAAACCATAGCAAATATTATGAGAAACGTTGAGGTGAGGGAAAAGGGCATAAGATTGGAAACACATGGCTGTATTGCGTTTTTCTGGAGGAACATTGTTAACATTTTTTCCTCCAATAAGGATTTCACCTTCATCAGCCACATGAAATCCAGCGATTAATTTTAATAAGGAAGTTTTACCACAGCCACTTGGTCCTAATAAGGTGACAAACTCGCCTTCTTCAGCGGTAAAAGTAATATTATTTGCTGCGTAAAAGTCACCAAATTTTTTTGTAATATTTTTTATTTCTAACTTTGCCATTTTTACATCCTCTATTTGGCTATACAACTATAGAGGTAACCATAAAACACTTGGTTATTTTTTCAATAAAATAAAAATATTTTTTATGAATTTGTGATGAAGATCACGCATTTAGATAAAATATGGTTTTATTACATTTTAATAATGCGGAGGCGGTGTTTCTTCTGCTTGGCTGGCAATATTAGAAGGTTGCATATCTTTTAATTTGCCGGCGAGATAGCGGAGTTGAAGTTGAATTTTATCCATATCAAACTGTTGTTGAACTAATGCTTGGTTGAGCTCGTCTAAAAGTTGTTCTTGAAACGCAATTTTCATTTCAAGTTCAGCAATGCGATCTTCTAAAATTTGTTGATTTTGCATAAAATTTCTCTAATTTTTAAAAAAATGTTGTGAATTTGGTCAATCCGATTTAACCTATTCGCTATTCCGTTTCTATTATAAAGGATCAAGCAAAATGTTGAAAATTCAAAAGCTTTCTCTTGCTGCACTTATGGTAAGTGCGGTCGTTTCAGGTTCTGTTTTTGCAGAAGATAAAGCAGCACCAAGCGCAAGTGATGCGTCTTATGCTGTAGGTGCATTAATGGGTAACCAAGTAAAAGATTTAGTGGATGCTCAAAAAGAAGTGATTCAATACGACAATGCACGTATTTTAGATGGCTTAAAAGATGCATTAGAAGGTAAAGTTGATGTTCGTAAAGACGAAAAAATTCAAAAAACCTTAGATGGCATTCAAGAGCAATTAGTATCTGCGGCGAAAGCAAAAGTAGAGCAACAAGCGAAAGCAGCAAAAGAAGAAGGTGATAAATACCGTGCTGAATTTGCGAAAAAAGATGGCGTGAAAAGCACCAAAGATGGCTTACTTTACAAAATCACTGAAGCAGGTAAAGGTGACGCGATTAAAGCAACGGATACTGTGAAAGTACATTACACCGGTAAATTACCAGATGGTAAAGTATTTGATAGCTCTGTTGAACGTGGTCAACCGGTTGAGTTTAAATTAAACCAAGTGATCAAAGGTTGGACTGAAGGTCTTCAGTTAGTGAAAAAAGGCGGTAAAATCGAATTAGTGATTCCACCTGAATTAGCTTACGGTAAACAAGGTGCTGGCGATGCAATTCCACCTGATGCAACACTTTACTTCGACGTTGAAGTATTAGACGTTAATCCTAAAAAATAATCCTTAATTTAACCGCACTTTGTCCAAAGTGCGGTCATTTTCCCTACCAGATTTGAAAAATGATACTAACCGATAGACAACCTTTCACTGATGAAGATCGTGCTATTTTGATTTCCTATAAAGCGGTAGTTGATGGCGTGAGCGCGTTGATCGGCAAGCATTGTGAAATCGTCTTACACTCTTTGGAAGACATTGAACATTCCGCCATTTGTATCGCCAACGGGCATAATACCAATCGGCAAGTGGGATCACCTATTACGGATTTAGCCTTGAAATCTTTGCGTAATATGCAAAGTGAAAGTGTGTCTAAGCCTTATTTTACACGTGCGAAAGGCAATGTGTTGATGAAGTCTGTGACTATCGCCATTCGAAATAGTAAGCAACGTATTATTGGTTTACTTTGTATCAATATTAATTTGGATGTGCCGGTTTCTCAATTTATGCAGGCCTTTATGCCAACGCAGGAACAAAATGAAACCTCTTCCGTTAATTTTGCAAGTTCAGTAGAAGAATTGGTGGCACAAACGGTAGAAAAAACCATTGAAGAAGTGAATGCGGATCGCTCGGTCTCAAACAATAATAAGAACCGTCAGATTGTGATTTCACTTTACGAAAAAGGCATTTTTGATATTAAAGATGCAATCAATTTAGTGGCTGATCGCCTCGCGATTTCTCGCCACACCGTGTATTTATATATTCGTCAAATCAAACAAGAGCAAGAGTAATGAACTATGTTCTCGCTGTGAAAAGTCCCGTTTATGGAAAACAAGGGGCTTTTCTTGCCTATCAATTTGCCCAAGCTTTACTCGAAAAAGGGCATGTCATTAACCAAATTTTCTTTTTCCAAGACGGTGTAAGCAACGGCAATGGCTTGGTTTATCCTGCCAATGATGAATTTAATCTGACGCAAGCTTGGCAAGCCTTTTCAGCGCAGCATCATATTCCTTTGCATTTATGTGTAGCCGCTTCACAACGTCGTGGCGTAGTGGATGGGCTTACGGCAAAAGAGACTGATAAAACCAATCTGGCAGAAGGTTTTGAGATTACAGGCTTAGGCGAGTTTATGGCGATGGCATTAAAAGCAGATCGGGTGGTGACATTATGAAGCTCGCATTCTTATTTCGTACCGCACCGCATGGAAACGCGATTTCTCGTGAAGGTTTAGATGCTTTGCTTGCTGCGACAGTATTTTGTGATGAAGAGGAAATAGGTGTCTTTTTTATTGATGATGGTGTATTGAATTTACTCGATGGGCAAAATCCTGAGTTATTGTTACAAAAAGATTTTATCCGCACCTTTAAATTATTGGATTTATACGATATTGAACAGCGCTTTGTCTGCGCTGATTCGCTCGACCAATACAATTTGCAAACAGAACAACTAATTATTTCTGCTGAAAAAATTGACCGAACTTCGCTGATCAATAAGCTTAGCCAAGCAGAAAAAGTATTTACGTTTTAAGGAATATTATGCTTTATACCTTTTCTCAAGCTCATTATTCAGAGACAGAACTTCAACGTTATTTGACTGAAATCACGGAAAATGATGCGGTGGTTTTATGGCAAGATGGCGTGTTGCTAGCGGTAAAGTACGGAGAAATGTTTACTCAATGCAAAGGGCAATGTTTTATGCTGGAACAAGATGTTTTAGCCCGAAATTTAACCGCACTTTTGCCAGAAAACAATAAAGTGCGGTTAATTTCATTCACAGATTTAGTGGATTTAACTGCTCAATATTCGCCTCAAATCGCCTTATAGCGGGCGTTCTTTCGGTAACAAGAGCGGTAATGCCATAACAGAATAAAGCGCTAAGCCTGCGGCCATTAAGCAGGTAATTTCTAATCCTCCTGCACGTAACCATTCGCCAAATCCCATATCATTTACTAGGGTAGCATAAAAGATCCCCGCTACGACGGTATAACAAAATCCAATTAATACCGAAATTAATGCGATGGCTTTTACGTGATAACTCGCATAACGATGAAATGCTGCCCAAAGTGTAATGAGAAAAGTCGGTACAGCAGCCACGATAAAGACGGTAATCGCTGAGGTCTGAAATCCATCGGCATCATTGTTTGCGAACATTAGACCAATAGTGCCGATAATTTGAATAATCAATGGTAAAAGAATAAATGCTTTAAGATATTTTTTCATGAGATGTCCAGTTAATAGAAAAACGGAAGCATTGTATCAATCAAATGAAAGACAACCAATCTTTTCTCTTATGAAGAGTTGATAAAAAATGACCGAAGAAAACGGTCATTTTTTAGTAGAAGATTACTTATTAATTTTTTCCTATTGGAGAATTAGCATAAATTGGTAGTGATGATAGAGATACGCTGACATTAGAGCATTCTTTCTTCATTAGATGCTGAAATACTTCTATTTTTCGTTTGCTGTTTGTTTTCTCATAATTGGTGCCTAAAATCACTTCATCAACCATATTTCTTACATCAGCATAAGGTAGATAAATCGAATTTGTCATTTCACAGTATTCGATTTCTTCTGAGTCTATGTGTACAATTTTTAATAAACGGAATTCTTCCTCATCTCTAAATGCAAAATCTTTAAATAAATAACGAATACATTCTAAGGCAGTTTTCTCATCATCTTTGATGGTTGTTTTATTTTCAAAGTACTTAATGAGTTTATGTAATGCTTTTTCTAATTCTTGTATACGAAAACTCTGCCAGTTTTTATTTGTTCCTACTAATTTTAGTCGGATACCAAATTTAAGGTTATTTTTATCTGGAAGCCATATATCAAAATTTTCATCAGAAATGTATTCGTCTTTATATGCAATATAGGCAACTTGATAAAGAGGTAAATTTTCATTTTTGATAGGGGGATCAATCTGTTCTCCATCTAAAGGATCTATAATGCCAGGAAATGATGAAGAGATATTTGGTTCTTTTAACCAGTTTCCTTTTTTATTAAAAACCAAGCAGCATCCAGATGCTTCGACACCATCTTCTTTACA
>CBCSVJ010000081.1:0-5756 GCA_965143545.1 uncultured Haemophilus sp.
AAAGTGATTGATACGCAAAAAGCCATGGGATGGGACAATGTGACGATTCCAAAAGTCCCGGCAACCTTGCTTGGTTCTTACAGTATTTCACCTTATGATGTGACAAAACTCTATCAAACCATTGCAAATCAAGGTGGCAAAATCGAGTTAAGCACCATACAAAGCATTACTGATCGCCAAGGCAATATTATTTATGAACACAATACCGTGCCAGATCAAGTCGTGCCAAGAGAAGCGGCTTATCAAACCTTGTATGCGATGCAACAAACCGTAGAACGTGGTACTGCGCGTAGTTTACAAAATGATTATGCGGATCTTCGTCTTGCGGGTAAAACAGGCACCACCAACGATGCCCGTGATACTTGGTTTGTGGGTATAGATGGTAAAAATGTCAGCACCATTTGGTTAGGTCGTGATGATAACGGTGAAACCAAATTAACCGGTGCATCAGGTGCATTACAAATCTATAAGGATTACTTAAACCGTGTGGTTATTGAAAAACTGAAACTTGGACAACCTTCTACGATTAAATGGGTTGGCATCAATGCTTACGGTAGTTGGAGCTGTGGTAGTAATCGAACAATTCCAGTTTGGGCAAATAAAGATCAAAACTTCTGTGCGTCTGCGCAAACAACGAGTACTGCGACCGCTACCGCTGCGCAAACCACGCAATCGCCACAGCCTGAACAACCTGAATCACCAAAACAAGAAAGTGTATGGGATGTGTTAGATAATAAAGCGCCTGTTGAAGAAGCGGTACCCGCTCAATAAACTCGCTTATTTTTGACCGCACTTTTATATTTCCATAAAGCGCCTAACAAGGGCGCTTTATTTTTTTGAGCATAAAATAACCGACTAGGATTTCCACTTCTTGTGAATTTTTTGATCTCCATCACAAAAATTAGAATTATTTATTGTCATTTCACTGATATCAAAGGATAATTATAAATAGGAATTAATTTCATTTGAGGTAATGAGGTAAATAGCAATGCTATTCCGTTCTATTCGATTTTTCTTTTTAATTTTTTCACTCGCCTTTTCTTCTTCACTCCTTGCACAAGATAACTATCAACAATGGGTTGATGATATTACGGCTCGCCTAAACAAAACGTCTCAACTTATTCAACAAGGCAATACAGATGACGCCCGTACTGAAGTGCAAATGGCTTATTTTGAAGTCTTTGAAAATCTAGAAGGCCCAATCCGTATCAATTTCTCTGCACAAAAAAGTTACCAAATGGAAGCGACTTTTGGCGAGATCCGTAAAATGATCGGTGAAGGCAGTTCACAAAAAGAGATTCAAGCTAAAATCGATCAGCTCAAAAAAGAATTACAAGAGGTATTGCCATCATTGGTTGAAGGCCATCAACTCAATGCCGATGGACAACATGGCGTTTATGATAATCAAGCGATTGCCCCTTATTGGCAACAAAGTTTTAAAACCATTGATGATTTAATCGCTCAAGGGATCGATGCTTATCAAAATGGTGATCTTGCCAATGCCAAAAAATTGTTCCAACAAGCACAATATGATGGTTATAAAAACTCAGAAATGGAAATGTCCATTCGCCAAAATCGCTCTGCAGAAATCTCCGCCGCGATTAACCAACAGTTTTACAACATCATTCGTTTAAGTGAACAAGCGGATCAAATTACGGAGCTTGGTTACCAAAGCACACAATTATTACAAGATATTGAAGAAAACTTGCCTAACTTGCCAACCACGCGAGAAGAACAAAACGTTCAATCCAATACGGCGCACCAAGCAACTGATAACCAACAAGAGCAAGATTGGAATAAGATTAAACAAGAGATCAACCAACGTATTCAACAAGCGATTGCGCTCTATCAACAAGGTGAAAGCAAAAAAGCGATTCTTTCCGTACAAGACACCTATTTCGACGTGTTTGAAAGTACAGGAATGGAAAACAAAGTGGGTTCCCGTGATAGTAACTTTAAAGCGGAACTTGAAGGCTACTTTACTCGTCTCGTCAGTTTAATGAAAGCTGACCAAGGTGATAAGTTACAAGCTCAAGCTGATGGTCTAAACCAGAATTTAACTAAAGCGGTTGAAATGTTACAGGGCGAAGAACAAAGCGATTGGTCGATGTTCTTATATAGCCTTTTAATCATTCTTCGTGAAGGTTTAGAAGCGTTATTGATTGTTGCGGCCATCGTGACTTACTTAATTAAAAATAACCACCAAGATAAATTGCCGGTTATCCGTCAGTCTGTTTATGTGGCATTAATTGCCAGTGTGATTACCGCATTTATCTTCCAACTTATCTTTGAAAATTCCGGTCAAAACCGTGAATTGCTCGAAGGCTTTACGATGATTTTTGCCGTAATCATGCTCTTTATGATGAGTTACTGGTTATTGTCGAAAGTCGAAGCACAAAACTGGAAACGTTATTTAGAAGGTAAACTCTCTACTGCCCTCACCACAGGTTCACTCATTGGCTTATGGCTGACTAGCTTCTTAGCCGTATATCGTGAAGGGGCGGAAACCGTATTGTTCTACTATGCCCTCGTGGGTGATGCGAAAAGTGCGGTCAGTTTTATCTACCTTTTCGCAGGGATCATTGTCGGGGCAATTATTCTCACCATTTGCTACTTCGTGATGCGTTATACCGTGGTGAAATTACCGCTTAAACCATTCTTTATGTTTACAGGCTCATTTATGTACTTAATGGCCTTTGTATTCGCCGGTAAGTCTGTTTTAGAACTCATTGAAGGCAAACTTTTCGAGCCTACGCTGAGTAGCGGTGTGCCTGAAATTTCGTGGTTAGGTATTTATCCTTATATGGAAACCTTAATTCCACAAGCAATCTTACTCGTCGCAGCCGTATTTGCTCTGTTTATTATGAAATATCAAAGCAAAAAAGCCGCGTAATACCCAACAATCCTTTAGGAGAAAAACAATGAAAAAAGCACTTTTAGCAACAGCATTATTTGCGGGTATTTTCACCGCGTCTACTGCTAACGCATTCCAAGAGTACCCAATCGGTGAAGCGGTAACCATGAATGAAATGGAAATTGCAGCGGTTTATCTCAAACCAATCGATATGGAACCACGTGGCATGGGCTTACCTGCTGCAAAATCAGATATCCACTTAGAAGCGGACATCCACGCAGTAAAAGGTAACAAAAATGGCTTTGGTGATGGTGAATGGATGCCTTACTTAACCATCAACTACACTTTAGTAAATGCTGATACGGGTGAAAAACAAGAAGGTACTTTCATGCCAATGGTAGCGGGTGATGGTCCTCACTACGGTGCAAACGTGAAAATGATGGGCGTGGGTAACTATAAATTAACTTACCACATCGACCCACCATCAAAAGCAGGTATGCACCGTCATACTGACTCTGAAACCGGTGTAGGTCGTTGGTGGAAACCATTTGATGTTAGCTATGAATTCAAATTTACTGGCATCAAATAATCTCAGGTAAATATCGATTTTACCGACTTGCCTTCCCTTGTTTGTCTGGGGAAGGCAATAGCATTTCATTTAACCTTAAAATATTGTCTGTTTTATCCTATTAAATGGTCAAACTATGAATTATTTTTTTACTTTCCTGCTTCAAGCACTTTTACCTTTTTCATTATTGCTCGGTGTTTATCACAGTAAACAATCCTCTGTAAGTGCAAAAAAAATAATTTGGCTTAGCCTATTCGGTTTTATTGCCGGTATCGTACTGCGCCTTAGTTTACCTGTGGGACAAATAACCAATTTAATCGTCAATGCGGTGATATTGGCGCTATTGATTATCTTTGCCTTATGTTTAATTTTCGGCAAAGGTCGCTTACCTGCCTTTTGGCAAACCGTATTAATGCTCATCGCGGGCAGCTTCTGGGCAAAAGATCCTAACATTACTGCCCTCGTTTCTACTGATGTTATCAATACCGATTCGATCTTACATATAAGTGCGGTCATTTTTGCCTTTGTTTTTTGTTTATGCTTACAAGGCTGGATCGATTTACTTCTAAAACAAGCGGTAAAAACACACCAAAAATCAACCGCACTTTTAAAAGGTGCTATTAGCCTTCTCTTAGTTTGCTTGCTTGTTCCACTTATCGGTGAACTCTTATTAATTTTAATGAAACTTCAGGTGCTTGAGCTTACCAAGCCTCGTTTAAGTTTTGTTGCGAAATCAGGCGAAATCACTCGTTGGTTAAATTACATCTGTGCCACATTGCTCTTCGTTATACTTGCCATCTTTTACGGCAAAATTCATTTATCACGCAAGCAACAAGTTAATACCACACAAGAACCGATTGAAAAACGCCAAAAATTAGCTGCATTACGTACGTCCTCTCACTTACTTGGTTGGGGATATTTAGCTTTAGCGATTACTTTTGCAACGCAACTTTATTGGGAGCAAATTGCTTCTCGCCCCCCACAACTTTCAGAAGCGATTCCTGTTACCTTAGATGACAAGCAACAAGTCCATATTCCAATTGAGCAAGTGAAAGACGGTAAATTACACCGTTTTGTCTGGATTGCTGATGATGGTAAAGCTGTGCGTTTCTTTGTTATTAATCGTCAACCGGATAAATTGAGCCTAGCCGCGGTATTTGACGCCTGCTTGCTTTGTGGCGACCAAGGCTATGTGATGGAAGGTAACCAGGTCGTTTGCGTGGGCTGCGGCGTACATATGTTTATTCCATCTATTGGTAAACCGGGTGGCTGTAATCCTGTACCGATTGAAGATTGGCAACAAACTGAGACTGAAATTCTCATTAATCGAACCGGCTTAGAAGAAGGGCTGAATTTATTTAGCACGATTGTTGAAATCGATGTAAAAGATCCGATTAGTGGCACCCAAATGAAAAACACTAAAACGGAGCACAAATATAATTACGAAGGTAAGACTTACTTCTTTGAAAGCGAGAAAAATCTTGATTTATTCCGTGATAACCCTGAAAAATATTTAGGTAAGGGGGAATAATGCTAGCAAGAATGTTATTCCAATCTTGGCGTTTTAGCATTAAACGTAAACTGTTGGCCGTTATTACTATTTTCTTAGCGGCTGGCTTAGTCTCTGCACTCTTGGCGGTATCCATTGATATTGGCGATAAGATGGCGAAGGAGCTGAAATCTTATGGTGCTAATATTTTGGTTGAACCTGCAAGTAATGCAGCCTTGCCTGGCGAACTCAGTCATAATACTGATTTAAGCAGCCAAGATTTCCTTGATGAAAAAGAACTGCCTAACATTAAAGATATTTTCTGGCGAAATAACATCGTGGGATTCGCTCCATTGTTAAGTGCAAATGTAAAAGCAGAAATTCTTTCTGCAAAAACGCATGAAAAATCGACCGCACTTGAACAAATTAATGTGCTTGGTACATTTTTCGATCACAACATTCCTGTACCAGATGAAGACGATTTCCATACTGGCCAAAAAATTATTAGTCCTTATTGGCATGTTGAAGGGGAATGGGTCAACGACCTTGAAACGCCTGAAGGTGAATTTATTCCTGCACTCATTGGTGAACAATTAGCACAACGAACTGGCCTAAAACAAGGTGACAAAATCCAGCTCCACTATCAAAATAATGAACTTGACAATCAAAGTGCGGTTGAAATTACCGGGATTTTATCCACAGGTGGTGCTGAAGATAATCAATTAGTCATGCCACTCAATGCTGTGCAAAAATTACTGGGGTTAGAAGGGAAAATTCAATCAGTCAAAGTCTCTGCGCTTACCGTACCTGAAAATGACCTTTCTCGCAAAGCGCGTGCCAATACC
>CBCSVJ010000082.1:0-5750 GCA_965143545.1 uncultured Haemophilus sp.
ACCATAAGCCTGTCATCCCAATAGCTGCGAGTAAAATAATGGTTGTAAGTGTGCCGACCCAGCGACTATGAGAAGAGTATTGGTTTACTGAACGCGTCGCGCGTGCATTTTTACTTAAATCGTTTTTGTATGCTTCACCAAAGGTTAAATGCGCCCATTCGCTCTCAGGAATACGTAAAAATTTCGTATAACTACGAACATATCCTTTCATAAAAGTTGATGGCACATTTTTTTGGACAAATTCATTATTTTCTAATTTTTCCAAAATACTTGGGCGCAAAGAAATCGCCTTTGCCGCATCTTCCAGAGAAAGATTTAACGCTTCGCGAGCTTGACGAAGTTTATCCCCAAAGGAGATGTCTGTTTTTTCGGTTTGTTCAAGGATTGTATTCATAGGTATAAAATAAAGAAATAGCAATAAAAAACTAAATGCTAAATTCTAAAGTCGAAAGGGGCTTTTGGCAATGATTATTTGAGTGAACGGAGCTTTTCCGCTCTAGAAGGATCAACTTGACGCAATTTATCCAATGCCTGTTGATAAACATCGGTTTGTTTTCCGGCGAAAGCACAAAGCGCCATGTTTTCGTAAGTATCGGCTTGATGGTAATAATTCGGCGCAGCGAGTGCCGCATTAAATTGTGAATAAGCTTGTTCAAACTCACCTTGTCCACATAAAAATGCACCGAAGTTGTTATACACATCGCCTTGCTTATCATCTAACTTTATCGCCTGTAAATAAGCTTGCTTCGCTTTTTCTGTATCGCCTTGTAATTGATAAAAATGCGCAAGTGCTGAGTGCACAAGATAATACCGTTCATCATGCTCAAGGGCTTTATCTAAATTGAGTTTTGCTTGAACAAAATCATTTTGTTGAAGATAGCCTAATGCCAGTTCAACTCGAGCTTTTGCTGCTTGTTGTTTATTAAAGTCAACGGAAGACTGAGAGACACAAGCAGAAAAAACAAAAGGAAAAATGACCGCACTTAGAATGTTAATTGGGATTAATTTCATCTTATCACTCCTCTCTCTTATCACTCTAATCCAGGCCATTTTTCCTTTACAAGTATTGCTATATTTAGCTTAGTTAACAGCTTTTACGTCAATACCTTCACCAAACTTACGCTTCATTGCTGTACGTTTGGTTCGGTCGATCACATCCCCCGCCAACTGACCACAAGCAGCATCAATATCATCACCACGGGTTTTGCGCACAATCACCGTAAAGCCGTATTCCATTAAGGTTTTTTGGAATCGATCGACACGGCTATTTGAGCTTTTACCATAAGGCGCTTCCGGGAATGGGTTCCATGGGATCAAGTTAATTTTACATGGGGTATTTTTTAACACTTGAGCTAATTGATGCGCATGCTCTGTGCCATCGTTCACATGATCTAATAACACATATTCAATAGTCACTTTACCATGGTTAGCATTCGATACTTCTAAGTATCTGTGCACCGAATCCATCAACATTTTGATGTTATATTTTTTATTGATCGGCATAATTTCATCACGCAATTCATCGTTCGGTGCGTGAAGTGAAATTGCTAACGCCACATCAATCTTATCGCGCAACATATCGAGTGCAGGCACGACACCTGAAGTGGATAAAGTCACGCGTCGTTTAGATAATCCATACGCAAAATCATCCAGCATAATTTCCATCGCAGGTACAACATTAGCCACATTCAGTAATGGCTCACCCATGCCCATCATCACCACATTAGTAATTGGACGAACACCCGTTACACCAAAATTACCGATAATTTTTGATGCACGCCAAACCTGACCGATAATTTCAGACACCGTCAAATTACGGTTAAAGCCTTGTTGTGCTGTTGAACAGAAAGTACAAGCTAAGGCACAGCCTACTTGCGAAGAGACACAAAGTGTTGCGCGATCCGCTTCTGGAATATAGACCGTTTCAACTTGTTGTTCGCCAACCTGCATCGCCCATTTAATCGTGCCATCCGCAGAACGTTGTTCAACCGCAACTTCTGGCGCTTTAATTTCAGCGACCGCTTTTAATTTTTCTCGTAATTTTTTATTAATATTGGTCATATTGTCGAAGTTATCTTCGCCAAAATGATAAATCCATTTCACTAATTGATCCGCACGAAATGGTTTCTCGCCTAATTCTGCAAAAAACTCACGCATCTGCTGACGCGTTAAATCCATTAAATTAATCTTTTTGGTATTCGTTTCAGATGAAAGGGGTTGTTCTAACATAAAGCCTCGTTATTACACATTACGGCGATGATGCTACTCAGAATTGAGCAACAAAAAATTCGCATATTAAAAATGAGCCGAGATTTTACAGATTTACCGACGGATAAGCTAGCAGATTTGAAAAACAACGAAAATTTTGACCGCACTTCTGTGCGATCAGCATCGCAAAAATCAAAAAAATGAAAGAAAAAAGTGCGGTTAAAAAACTTCAAATTTTTTCTCTTTCATACATCCCAAACCCCTACAAAAACTGATAGAATATGCACTTCGTTTTATTCTCTGAGTTAGCTATATTTAAGATATGTTAAAAAAAGTTCTTTCTGTATTGTGTTTAGTGCCCGCAGTCGCGACGGCACAATCTTATATCGTATATGATTTCACTCATGATAGAGTCCTAGAAAGTAGCTCACCAAATCATGTGCAACCTATCGCATCTGTCACCAAGTTAATGACGGCAAATGTGTTTCTTGAAAATAATCGAAACGCAAACTGTACTGCATCGATCACTGACGATGATTTCGATTACATCAAAGGCACTCATACAAAATTACCTAAATATACGCCGATTTCTTGTAATGAATTATTAAAAGCAATGCTCGTTCATTCTGATAACTATGCTGCTCATGCACTTTCTCGTTCTGCAGGCATGAGCCGCTTACAATTCATCCAAAAAATGAATGAAAAAGCTCGAGAATTAGGCATGCGCTCTACTCGCTTTTCAGATAGCTCAGGTTTATCTGACAGTAACATTTCAAGTGCAATGGATTTAGTCAAGCTAGCCAAATACTCGCTTAATAAAGCACAAATCAAAAACCTTTCTAATATGCCGAGTGCCTTCATTCAAGCGGGTGGACGTAGTGTTTTCGTCAAAAACACCAATAAATTAGTGCGTGAAGAAGTCTTCGATGCGGCAATTAATAAAACCGGCTACATTCGCGAATCTGGTTATAATTTAGTTTTCGTGAATAAGAATCCATGTAATCACTCGACCATCGGTGTGATTAGTTTAAATAACCATTCGTCCGCATTTCGTAGCAACTTTACGAAAGGAAAACTGGAACAATATGGTTGTACTGCTGGACGTAGCATGCAAAACTTTACCGCTGATGAAGCCCAATACGAAGAAGCCTATGATGAAAGCGGCATGGATCGTCTAATACAGCAAGTTGGTGGTTAATTATTTGAAAAAAGAGCGGTCAATTTTGTATAAAATTTTCCGCTTTTTAATTTTAACCACCTATCGATTTGATAATTATTTTCATTTGAATGACCTTATAAAAAATGATATTATTCTGCAGAATGCTAATCAATCATTATTTTTAAGGAGATCTCATGAAGCATTTATTTAAAAGCCTATCTGTTATCGCTCTAGGTTTGGCTGCTTTACAAGCCGAAGCGAAATTTAAAGTAGTAACCACATTTACTGTGATTCAGGATATCGCACAAAATGTTGCGGGCGATGCTGCGACGGTAGAATCTATCACCAAACCTGGTGCAGAAATTCATGAGTATGAACCAACCCCTAAAGATATTGTAAAAGCTCAATCTGCTGATTTAATTTTATGGAACGGATTAAATTTAGAGCGTTGGTTTGAGCGTTTCTTCCAAAATATCAAAGACAAACCAGCTGTTGTGGTAACCGAAGGCATCACGCCACTTTCTATTTATGAAGGCCCTTATAAAGATGCACCTAACCCACACGCTTGGATGTCGCCATCTAATGCGTTGATTTATGTCGAAAATATTAAAAATGCATTAGTTAAATACGATCCGCAAAATGCTGATACTTATCAAAAAAATGCAGCAGCGTATGCAGAAAAAATCAAACAGCTCGATAAACCTTTACGTGAAAAACTCTCAAAAATTCCTGCCGACCAACGTTGGTTAGTGACCAGTGAAGGCGCCTTTAGTTATTTAGCAAAAGATTATGATCTCAAAGAAGGCTATTTATGGCCAATTAACGCTGAACAACAAGGTACGCCTCAACAAGTGCGTAAACTTATCGATTTAGTGAAAAAAAATCACATTCCAGTGGTATTTAGTGAAAGTACCGTGTCAGCCAAACCTGCTCAACAGGTAGCGAAAGAAAGCGGTGCTAAGTACGGCGGCGTGCTTTATGTAGATTCTCTTTCTGCCGCTGACGGTCCTGTACCAACTTATATTGACTTACTGAATGTCACTGTATCCACCATAGTCAAAGGATTTGAAAAATAATGACCGCACTTTCACTTTCCGCTTCGATTTCCGTTAATGATGTAACTGTGCGTTACAACAACGGGCACACTGCAATTTATGATGTTGCCTTTGCATTACAAGGGGGAACCATCTGTGCTCTTGTCGGCGTAAATGGGAGCGGAAAATCAACGCTATTCAAAAGCATCATGGGCTTAATCAAACCACAACAAGGCAATATTGCGCTTTGTGGTTTGCCAATTAATCGAGCATTAAAGCAAAATTTAGTCGCCTATGTGCCGCAAGCGGAAGAGGTCGATTGGCAATTTCCAGTCTCCGTTTATGATGTTGTCATGATGGGACGCTACGGCTACATGAATTTCCTACGCATTCCAAAGGCTGAAGACAAACAAAAAGTGCTTGAAGCGATGCAGCGAGTAAACATCGAGCATTTAGCTGAACGACAAATCGGCGAGCTTTCTGGTGGGCAGAAAAAACGCGTATTTTTAGCTCGAGCATTAGCGCAACAAAGTAAGATTATCTTACTTGATGAACCTTTTACAGGTGTGGATGTTAAAACCGAAAATGCCATTGTGGAACTCCTTCGCCAATTACGTGCTGAAGGCCATTTAATTTTAGTTTCTACTCATAACTTAGGCTCTGTACCCGATTTCTGTGACCAAGTAGTGATGATTAACCGTACTGTGATTGCTGCCGGTAAAACAGAAGAGACATTCAATCAGCATAATTTGGAAAAAGTCTTTGGTGGTGTATTACGACACATCAAATTATTGGGTGAAGATCTGCATAATGATGAAGATAAACGTGCAGTCACCGTGCTTACCGATGATGAACGCCCAGTTGTCTTCTATGGCGAAACCAAAAATGATCCGCCTGCAACGGCTGTAAAATCCTGTCGTCTGCCTCCGTCTGACAAGGAATAAGTCATGCTTGAATATTTACTGGAACCTTTCTCCTATGAATATATGCAAAAAGCCATGTGGATAAGTGCCACAGTTGGTGGCATTTGTGCCTTTCTTTCTGCCTATTTAATGTTGAAAGGTTGGTCATTAATTGGCGACGCGCTCTCTCATTCCGTGGTTCCGGGTGTGGCGATAGCTTATGCCTTTTCACTCCCCTATGCTTTAGGGGCTTTTTTTGCCGGAATTTTGGCCGCACTTTCCATTTTATGGATCAAATCCATTTCTAAACTCAAAGAAGATGCCGTTATCGGCTTTATTTTCAGCACATTCTTTGCCTTGGGATTGTTGATTATTTCTCTGAATCCAACTTCAATAAACGTGCAAAACATCATTCTCGGTAATATCCTCGGGATTGCTGATGAAGAT
>CBCSVJ010000083.1:0-5705 GCA_965143545.1 uncultured Haemophilus sp.
GTGTAAGCAAGTTTTAGCGAAAAAAGGCAGTTTTGTTGTCAAAGTATTCCAAGGAGAAGGTTTTGACGAGTATCTGCGCGAAATACGTTCACTCTTTAGTGTCGTAAAAGTGCGTAAGCCTGAAGCCTCTCGTGGGCGTTCTCGCGAAGTTTATATTGTAGCAAGCGGTTATAAAGGCGAATAGATAATTGCTTTGATAGCTTTTCATTGTGTCGGGGATGAGATAGTATCTCGTTTAATTTTAATTAACTTAAGAAAGGCAGGTTAAACCTTGAACGATATGGTCAAAAATCTAGTTCTATGGGTTGTGGTAGCAATTGTCATGATGACAGCTTACCAAAGTTTTAATTCCAATGGTGTGAGTGATTCAACAGATTACACAACCTTTGTGTATGATGTGAGTAATAGTCAAGTGAAAGAAGCGCGTTTTGATGCGAATGAAATCACGGTGACCAAAAATGATGGTTCTAAATATATGACCGTCATGCCACCGTTGGAAGATAAAAAGCTCTTAGATGACTTACTAAATAAAAAAGTTAAAATCGAAGGTACGCCTTTTGAAAAACGCAGTTTATTATCACAAATTTTAATTTCGTGGTTCCCAATGTTATTCCTTGTAGGGGTATGGATTTTCTTCATGCGTCAAATGCAAGGTGGTGGCGGGAAAGCTATGAGCTTCGGTAAAAGCCGCGCTAAAATGCTGACCCAAGATCAAATTAAGGTGACTTTTGCAGATGTTGCAGGTTGTGATGAAGCAAAAGAAGAAGTGGCTGAAATAGTTGACTTCTTGCGTGAACCGAAAAAATTCCAAAACCTTGGTGGTAAAATTCCAAAAGGGATTTTAATGGTAGGTCCTCCAGGTACAGGTAAAACCTTATTAGCAAAAGCTATTGCGGGTGAAGCAAAAGTGCCTTTCTTTACCATTTCAGGTTCTGATTTTGTAGAGATGTTTGTGGGTGTTGGTGCTTCTCGTGTACGTGATATGTTCGAGCAAGCGAAGAAAAATGCACCATGCTTAATCTTTATTGATGAAATTGATGCAGTAGGTCGCCAACGTGGTGCCGGTTTAGGTGGTGGACACGATGAGCGTGAACAAACCCTTAACCAAATGTTAGTTGAAATGGATGGTTTTGGTGGTAACGAAGGCGTAATCGTTATTGCAGCAACGAACCGTCCAGATGTACTTGACCCAGCATTAACGCGTCCAGGCCGTTTTGACCGTCAAGTTGTTGTCGGTTTACCGGATGTGAAAGGTCGTGAGCAAATTTTAAAAGTTCACATGCGTAAAGTCCCTGTGGCTGATGATGTCGATGCCATGACACTTGCTCGTGGTACACCAGGTTATTCAGGTGCGGATTTAGCGAACTTGGTTAATGAAGCGGCATTATTTGCTGCGCGTAGCAATAAACGTACTGTATCGATGCTTGAGTTTGAAAAAGCCAAAGATAAGATCAATATGGGACCTGAACGTCGCACCATGATCATGACGGATAAACAAAAAGAGTCCACAGCGTACCATGAAGCTGGTCACGCGATTGTGGGTTACTTAGTGCCTGAACATGATCCGGTACATAAAGTGACGATTATTCCTCGTGGCCGTGCATTAGGTGTGACTTTCTTCTTACCTGAAGGCGATCAAATTAGTATCAGCCAAAAACAATTAGAAAGTAAACTTTCAACACTTTATGCGGGACGCTTAGCAGAAGATTTGATTTACGGTGAAGAAAATATTTCTACCGGTGCATCTAACGATATTAAAGTGGCAACCAATATTGCACGTAATATGGTGACTCAATGGGGCTTCTCAGATAAACTCGGTCCGATTCTTTATACTGAAGATGAAGGCGAAGTATTCTTAGGACGCTCAATGGCGAAAGCAAAACATATGTCTGACGAAACAGCACATGCAATTGATGAAGAAGTTCGTGCGATTGTAAATCGTAACTATGCGAGAGCAAGACAGATTTTAATCGACAATATGGATATTCTTCACGCCATGAAAGATGCGTTAGTGAAATATGAAACCATTGAAGAAGAACAAATCAAGCAGCTAATGAATCGTGAACCTGTTACTCCACCATCAGGTTGGGAAGATAACAAAGACACGAAATCAACAGCAAAACCGCAAGAAGAGAAAACTGAAAATGCGGTTAATCATTCAGAAGATCCTGAAGCATAAAAATAAAGCCTTCCTAATTGGGAAGGCTTTTTTATTTATTATTTCATTCTTTTCATGACTATATTCCGTTATAATCTAACCTTTCAAATTTGATTTAAAAATTGACCGCACTTTATGAAACTTTATGCTAACAACAAATGTCTAGATTTATCATTCCCTCAAATTATGGGAATTTTGAATTTCACACCTGATTCGTTTTCTGATAGCGGGCAGTTTTTCAGTCTAGACAAAGCATTATTTCAAGTTGAAAAAATGCTGAAAGAAGGTGCAACAATTATTGATATTGGCGGAGAGTCAACTCGACCAATGGCAGAAGAAGTGTCTGAAGCTGAAGAATTGCAACGGGTGATACCTTTGGTTGAAGCGGTACAAAAACGTTTTGATTGTTGGATTTCAGTGGATACCTCTAAAGCAATTTTGATGCAAGAAGCGGCTAAGGTCGGCATGGATTTAATCAATGATATTCGTGCTCTACGTGAACCTGGTGCACTAGAAATAGCAGGAAAGTTGAATTTACCCACTTGTATTATGCACATGCAAGGACAACCTCGTACAATGCAAACTAATCCACATTACGATGATGTGGTTCAAGATGTTTATCAGTTTTTAACTGATAGAACTCAAGCTTGTTTAGCAGTAGGTATAGCCGAAGAAAATATTATTTGGGATATGGGTTTTGGTTTTGGTAAAACAGTACAGCATAACTATAAACTTTTACAACAGTTGGCTCACTTCTGTGCAAGTGGATATCCTGTTTTAGCTGGACTTTCTCGAAAATCGATGATTGGTGCAGTGTTAGATAAGCCCGTGACTGAACGTGTTGTGGGAAGTGTAGCGGGGGCATTAATTGCAGCTCAAAATGGGGCAACAATTTTGCGTGTACATGATGTAGCGGCAACAGCAGAAGCTTTAAAAGTATGGCAAGCAACGCAACAAGCGTAAAAAACTAATAGATTTTATATGTTGTAGAATAAATGATTTCTGCAACATCATTATTCAAATTTAATAAGGAATAAACATGGCAAATCGTAAATATTTTGGTACAGATGGCGTACGTGGTAAAGTGGGTACTTATCCAATCACGCCTGATTTCGCATTGAAATTAGGTTGGGCTGCGGGTAAGGTTTTAGCTTCACAAGGTTCTCGCACAGTATTAATCGGAAAAGATACTCGTATTTCAGGTTATATGTTGGAATCTGCTCTTGAAGCAGGTTTAGCTGCAGCTGGCTTAACTGCTGCATTTACCGGCCCAATGCCAACCCCTGCCGTGGCTTATTTAACTCGTACTTTTCGTTTAGAAGCAGGCATTGTGATTTCTGCATCGCATAATCCTTACTATGATAATGGAATTAAATTCTTCTCTGCGGAAGGAACAAAATTACCGGACAATATTGAAGAGGCTATTGAAGCCATGCTCGATCAACCAATGGATTGCGTTGAATCAGCTGAATTAGGTAAAGCTCGTCGTATTAATGATGCGGCAGGTCGTTATATTGAATTTTGTAAGAGTACATTTCCAGCTCATCTTGGCTTAGATGGTTATAAAATCGTAGTGGACTGTGCAAATGGTGCGACTTACCATATTGCACCAAATGTATTACGTGAATTAGGCGCGGAAGTAATTGAAATTGGTGCGACTCCAAATGGGATTAATATCAATGAGAAATGTGGTGCAACTGATGTAAAAGCATTACAAGAAAAAGTGCTTGAAACCAAAGCGGATGTTGGTTTGGCTTATGATGGTGATGGTGACCGTATTATGATGGTGGATCACTTAGGTAATAAAGTGGATGGTGACCAAATCCTTTTCATTATTGCTCGCGAAGCACTACGTTCAGGCCAATTAAAAGGTGGGGTAGTAGGTACATTAATGAGTAATATGAGTCTAGAAATTGCCTTAAAGATGTTAGGTGTGCCTTTCGTACGCGCTAACGTTGGTGACCGTTATGTATTAGAAAAAATGGTAGAGCATGACTGGACATTAGGTGGAGAAAACTCAGGCCATATCATTATTGCTGATAAAAATACGACAGGTGATGGTATTATTGCATCACTAGCGGTATTAAGCGCAATGGTTCAACATCGTTTATCTTTAAACGAGCTTGCAAGTGCGGTGAAATTATTCCCTCAAGTACTCATTAATGTTCGTTTTGCGGGCGGTGATAATCCATTAGAAAGTGAAGCAGTAAAAGCGGTAGCTGCAGATGTGGAAAAACGTTTAGAAGGCAAAGGTCGAATTTTACTGCGTAAGTCTGGTACTGAGCCTCTTATTCGCGTCATGGTCGAATGTGAAGACGGTGTACTTGCAAAACAATGTGCAGAAGAAATTGCAGAAGCAGTGAAAGCGAATTAATAAAGTGGGGGCTTGCCCCCATTTTTGATCCATAAAATTTATCTTTTATTATTTTTAGGAAAGCAAAGACATGAAAATTTTTATTATGCGTCATGGAGAAGCTGAAGTTGTCTCTTCATCAGACGAGGCTCGGCATTTAACCGACTATGGACGCAAACAATCAATATTACAAGGTCAATGGCTTAAAACCCATCTAAATTCAACCGCACTTTCAGTTCAGAAAGTGATTGTCAGTCCTTATATACGAGCGCAAGAAACGTTTGAGCTTGTAAATTCAGCGTTAGACAATATTCTTAATGATGTTGAAACTTGGAGTGGGATTACACCTTATGGGAATGCGACTCTGGTAGCAGATTATTTATCTGTTTTGCAGGAACAAGGTGTTGAAAGTGTTCTGCTTGTTTCTCATTTACCTTTAGTAGGAAGTATTGTTTCAGAGCTTTATGGCAAGCGAAATCCAATCAGTTTTTACCCTTCAACGATTGTTCAAATTGACTGGAATGGTGAAAAAGGCACCATTGAAGCTTTCCATTATCCCAAAGAAAATGGTTAAAGTTGATTGAAGATAATATGAAAATAAAGTTTGATGTGATTTACTTTTTTGAACTATAACTATAGTTGACTCCAAAAGTCGCTAAATAACAAACACCTAGAAATGTGTATTTCTGGGTGTTTTTTTAAAATTTTTTTGATAGACTAAAAGTGAGCTATAACTGAATAGCTTAAATTAGCCATTATAATGATACAAGGAGAGTGTTATGAAAAATAACATTGAAGATAAAGCAACTGAAGTAAAAGATACGACAGTGAATGCAGCAACACAAGTTAAAGATGCATTATTGGCAGCGGCTAACTACATTAAAGATGCAGTGACACATAAAGCGTCTGAGGCAAAAGGAGTGGTCGAAGACAAAGCTACTGAAGTGAAAGATGTAACTGAAGATAAAGTATCTGAAGTAAGAAAAGCAGTTTCTGAAGCAAAAGAAGCAATCGATGATAAAGCTGCTGAAATGAAAAAAGCAATCGATGACAAATTTTCTGAAGTAAAAAGAGCCGTCGAAGATAAAGCATCAGAAGTGAAAAAAACAGTTTCAGAAGCTACAGATGAAGCGGCAGATAAAGCAGCAGAGCTAAAAGATGCAGCTGAAGACAAAGTTGCTGAAGTGAAAGATG
>CBCSVJ010000084.1:0-5643 GCA_965143545.1 uncultured Haemophilus sp.
AACACCTTCTGCACGCAAGCCTTTAAGAGTATCTAAACCTGATAGACCTTTCATATTAAGATCTAAAATGATTAAATCGGGCGATTCTTGAATCGCAATGGAAATGCCTTCTGTACCGCTTCCTACATCGGCAACGACTTCAAAATTCTCTTCTAATTCAACTAATTGCTTGATACCACGACGCATTAATGGATGATCGTCGATAATTAATACTTTTAACTTTTCTTGCATAATATTCTCCAAGAGATAAGCGGACACTATTCTATTGCCTAAAGGCAAAACATCCACTGCCTTAGATTACTTCTCAATAGATTTTCGACCGAGGGATTCTATCGGGATTTTACCTATCTTCCAATGCATATTTGCAGATAAACTTGATTTATCTCAAACAATGCTTGTTTTGATGTTGCTATTCACAAGTCCTTTTGCTTTTAAATTTGAACGGCATAATACGCATGCCACTTTCAGTTGAGTGCAATTGATAAAATTGCGGGTAATTAAAATTCCGTTGCACCATTTTATACGGATTTTCACAATCATTTGAGCCAAGCGATTGATAAATACGATTTATTTCGCGTACTTTATCATCTTTCGAACCTTCACATTGACGATAAATTTCGAGACGGTTCTTCTCATCTAACAAATGGACGTTAAAGCTATTATCGGCATTATCTTCAAAGAAGAATTGTAAAAAACCTTCACTGGCAAACAAATCAATTTCAGGTGGATACCGACGTGCTTCTGGGATAATCTCTTTCTCTTCCAACTGGGTTGGTAAAACGTCTTCAAAATTGTCCGCACTTTCTTTTCCGCCTTCAATAGGTTGCAAGCTGATCCCTTTTTCTTCAAAAAAGAATTGCCAGTTTTTCCCCGCTACACGCAGACGAGAATGAGTTGTTGGGCGGCTATCCCCTAATTGAATGCTGATACAACGGTTTACGAGTACACTCACCAAGTTTCGTAATGTGCGGTTGTAGTGTTTACTGTAACAGAAAACCTGCACAGAACGAGGCTGATTCACCCCTTGATCAATTTTATTAGAAAGCACTTTTAAGGCAAGCAAAATCGCATTTTGTCCTTCAAAATGTAAGGTTCGAATTTCATTCCACACATTACGGTAAGTGAAATCAATGCTTCCTACCAAACTCTGTTCTAACTGACCAAAACTGAATAAATCACTTGGCGAAATATTTGATTTAAGCTCTTCGACTTGTGCGGTTGGGTCATTCACCAAATTCACCGCAATAAATAAATCACGGATTTCGCACTGTGAAGAAAGTGCCTCATTTGTTGGAACTTGGCTATTTGTATGCGGAAAAAACAACCGCAAATCAGCCACAAAATTACGTAAAGTCAGTTGGTCGATATTTTGGCTGATTAAGTGCAAATGAGTTTCTGCCGTCAACAAGCGATTAAAATAAGCCCACGCAACCACTTTATTTAAACTTTCGCCGTATTCAATCACGCGTTCTTTCGAGAACATAATGTGGTGTGGCGGCTGATTAACCATATACCACCCATATTTAAAGCGCTTATTGCCGTGAACTTCGATGAACGTGAGGTGTTCTTCTGTTAAGTTATAGGAAATTTGTGAGTTTAGTAACGTTATTTTACCCGGCAATTCTTCAAAGGCAGTATAAAGTTTGCGAGAAAGCACCGTGATATCTTGCGGAATCACGCTAGAATTAATTTTATGTTTGCGTGCAAAATCCACCAGATTCCGATAACTCATCATCAAGAAATTCACCAAATTATTGTGACTTTCTTTCACCCGTTTGATTTTCCAATTTGGACGCTGATCTAATTCTTCAATACGTTCTTTTGACCAACCCCATTCTTGAGCCATCATTTTCATATAAGAAATACGCCAGTTTGAAGCGTGATATAACGCAAAGTCTTCCGTCGCTTTCACGTAAAAACAAGAACGTACAAAATCAAGACGCTTAAATTCTGAATGTGCGGTCAAATATTGGCTAATTCTCTCTAAAATCGCAATATAAGGATCGAAATGATGTATAGCGGTGCTATGGCCAGAAAGCAAATCCTCTTTAAATTGGCGAGCAATTAGCTGGGCATTTGGATATTCTTGGGCATAGGTTTCCAACAACAAGATTTTCATCACCGATTTATAAGGAGAATCAATACCTTTATAAAGTTGCCATAAGCTCGCACCAAAATATTCACTGGCTGAGAATTGCCCTAATCCACCAAAATCAACCCAATCATTTAAATTAAGCTCACCAGCCGCGACTAAACGCGCAACTTCGGCCTCATATTGCTTTTCATCTTCCACCCACAAGTGCAGCCACAACAATGGTTTACCCGCAAGACGTACAGCGGAACGATAAAATTCTTCCAATAACAGCATATATTGGGCAGAACCACTGTTTTCTTTAGTTAGTGGATCGGAATAACGTTCGTTACGGAAACGTTGTTGTGTCATCAAATAGAAATGCATTTCCACATGATATGTGGATGCCCATTGGCTAATTTTCTTCGTTTTTTCCGCTAAGCGCTGCTGTTCTTGTTCAGATAAATCATCTTGATGGCAGATCCAAATATCCAAATCCGAAGCTGAAGTTTGGCTAATGGAGCCAAAACTGCCCATCACATAAATACCTAAGATCTGCGCAAAAACAGCATCAGAATTGACCGCACTTTGCACGGCTTCGATAAGTTCAGGATGTTCTTTTGAGAGAAAATTTTGCTGATAATTGGAAAGAGTAAAATCGGCAATGCCTGCCGGGGCATCTTCCACATAACCCGGCAGAGCAGGATGATTAAGATGCAACAACAGCGGCACTAAAGAGACGATGTGTCGGAATGCATCACCTGAGCCCAATAATGCACGATCAAAACGACGTTTATCTAGAGTTTCGATACATTTTCGGGCTTGAGTGAGATCGTATTTCAAGGCTTCCTACCTATGACCATATAACTGGCATTACTGTACCACTTAGCTCATCAGAAATCAAAAATTTAAATGATCTGACTTTTTGCCCTAAAAATGGTAGCATAGGGCATATTTCTATTTAAAATCAGCGGTATTTATGGCAGTACTTAAAACCTTAAAAATTGCAACCCGTCAAAGCCCTTTAGCACTTTGGCAGGCAAATTTTGTGAAAGATCAATTAGAAAAATTTCACCCAACGCTTTCTGTTGAATTAGTTCCAATGGTAACGAAAGGCGATGTAATCTTAGATTCCCCTCTGGCTAAAATTGGTGGAAAAGGCTTATTTGTTAAAGAGTTAGAAAACGCTTTACTTGAAAAACGTGCTGATATTGCCGTCCATTCAATGAAAGATGTACCGATGGAATTTCCAGAAGGTCTGGGCTTAAGTGTGATCTGTAAACGTGAAGATCCGCGCGATGCTTTCGTGTCTAATACATACCGTTCATTAGATGAATTACCGCAAGGCGCTATTGTCGGAACATCAAGCTTACGTCGTCAATGCCAATTAAAACAATTACGCCCTGATCTTGATATCTGTTCCTTGCGTGGCAATGTAGGAACCCGATTAAGTAAATTAGACAATGGCGAATACGATGCCATTATTTTAGCCTCAGCTGGCTTAATTCGTTTAGGGCTAGCGGAACGTATTGCCTCGTTTATTGAAGTGGAACAGTCGTTACCGGCTGCCGGACAAGGCGCGGTAGGCATTGAGTGCCGTGTTGATGATGAAGAAGTGAAAGCATTACTTGCTCCACTTTCAGATGCCACCACGACGACTTGTGTTTTGGCCGAGCGTGCAATGAATACTCGCTTACAAGGCGGTTGCCAAGTGCCAATCGGTGGCTATGCTATTGAGCAAAATGGCGAAATTTTCTTGCGTGCACTCGTCGGCGAAACTGATGGCTCTGCGATTATTCGCGCGGAAGGTAAAAGTGCGGTTGAAAATGCCGAAGCATTAGGCGTGACCATTGCTGAACAACTTCTAGCACAAGGCGCAGATAAGATTCTGGCGAAGATTTACTCAGCATAGGTAATCACCATGGCCGTACTAATCACTCGCCCCGATGAACGAGGAAAAACCCTAGTTGACCAGCTGAATCAAGCCGGTGTGGTTGCCTTGCATTTGCCTTTACTTTCTATTGAGGCAGGTGCTGAGTTGGCACAATTACCGACGAAACTTAATCAGCTAAAAAGTGGTGATTATGTGTTTTTGGTTTCAAAAAGTGCGGTCGATTTTGCGGATAAAACCCTGAAAGATATTGGCTTTAGCTGGCGTCAAGATTTACAATACTTTACAGTTGGACATAGAACGGCACAGCATTTTTCCTGTCAAACTGAATGTACTGTTCGTTATCCAATAACGTCGGAAAATACTGAAGGTGTATTAAATTTACCGCAAATGGCAGAATTAACAGATAAAAACTTGTTAATTTTACGTGGCAACGGTGGACGAGAATTACTACGTGAACAGGCCATACTACGCGGTGCAACTGTTGAGACGGTCGAATGTTACCAACGCACGCCGATTAGTTATAATAACGAAGAGCAAACCAGTATTTGTATTCGTTCTGGTGTGCAAACCCTTGTGGTCACGAGCCTTGAAATTTTGCAGGCGTTAATCGAATTTGTGCCTAAAAATGAACAAAATTGGCTAAAAAATTGCTGTTTAGTCACGGTAAGTCAACGCATTGCGGATGTCGCAGTACAACAAGGTTGGCATAATGTGGTGGTTTCCGCTGGTGCGGACAATCAAAGTTTACTTAATACCTTACTTAATGAAGTAACTCCCCTTTCTCACTAAGGAAAAAATATGGCGAAAGAGAAATTAACCCCTGAAACGACAGATGAAATCCAAGAAACAGATGCAGTGGAAATTCAAACTGAAGATCGCGAGCCTGTTGCGCCACGTACACAAACCGTTGTGAAGAAAAGTGGTACTGGATTAAGTTTATTGGCTATTCTCATTGCACTTGGCGTGGGTGGTGCAGGTTATTATTTTGGCCAACAACAAGTGGATGAATTCCAACAAAAATTGACCGCACTTGAAGCTCAAATCAATAATAAAACGGTGGTTTCAGCACCTGCTCAAGAAGTAAAATTTGATACTACACAGCTTGCTCAATTAGAGTCTGCGAATAAAGCAACGCAAAACAAAATTGCGCAAGTAGAAGAGCTAATCAATGCCAAATCACATGAGTTAGTTGGCTTACAATCACAAATCAATAAAGTGAGCGCACAAGCTAATGCTCAACAACCTACCGATTGGTTATTCTCAGAAGCGGATTTCTTACTCAACAATGCATTGCGTAAATTAGTGTTAGATAATGACGTGGACACAGCAGTTTCACTCTTAAAACTCGCTGATGAGACTCTTGCTAAAGTGAATAACTCACAATCCGCGGCTATCCGCAGCGCAATCAATCAAGATCTGAAACAACTTCTCTCCGTAGCTGGCGTGGATCAAAATTCGGTCATGCAAAAATTATCGCAATTAGCTAATACAGTTGATGAGTTACCTGTGTTAGATGTGAATTTCGGTGATGACCAAAATGCAACAAAATTATCAGATTCCCTGTCTGACTGGGCGGAAAATGCAGAAAAAAGTGCGACCTCATTCTTGAATCACTTTATCCGTATTTCACCGAAACATGGTGCGGATCGCAAAGAATTATTAGCGCCAAACCAAGATA
>CBCSVJ010000085.1:0-5544 GCA_965143545.1 uncultured Haemophilus sp.
CATCGATGCTTTGCCAATCTCACCAGAAGCGATTAAATCAATGCCTTGGCGTATCATTGGATGATCCCAGGTAAGAAATTCTAATTCTTCACGTGCAAGAGCAAGTTGTCGATCAAAGGTTACTGTGACACCTTCTTCTTTTAGTCCAGGGAAATCAGGAACAAGCATGGTGCCCGTTGGTGTGATAACAATGCTGTTTTCACCTAAATCATCTTGTTCTACGCCAATAATATCAAATAAATTCAGTGCAAAATCAACTAATTGTGGTGAATTATCAGTTTGAGCAATTTCTGCCGCAAGTCGTTGTGCCTTTTCTCCACCATTAGAATTTAACTCTAACAAACGATCACGGCCTTTCTCTAAGGCTAAGCGCAATGCTTTTGCTTGTTTTTGCGTTTGGAGAATGAGTTGCTCAAAATTCGCTTTGTTTTCTGACCTCACTTTTAGTAAAGATTCATATTGTTCAAACAATGCCATGCCAATAGGGCAAGTTTGTTCAAAAGCATTTAAGCCCTCATGATACCAACGTGCTAAATCTTGTTGTGTAGAGCCTGCGAGGCAAGGTATATAAATTTGTACATCTCGCGTTTGCCCGATGCGATCTAAACGGCCAATACATTGCTCAAGTAAGTCAGGATTTTCTGGTAAATCGAAGAGTACGAGATGACAAGCAAATTGGAAGTTTCGTCCTTCAGAACCAATGCTAGAACTCAGTAAAACTTGTGCTCCATTTTCGGTATCTGCAAAATAAGCCGCCGCGCGATCTCGTTCAATAATCGACATTCTTTCATGGAAAACCGTGCTGCGAATAGCTTCTTTTTCTCGTAAAATTTGCTCAAGTTGAATTGCCGTTTGTGCTGTTTTACAAATGACTAATATTTTTTCATTTCGGTGTGATTTTAGGAAATCAATTAACCAATGAATTTTTTCATCAGTCTCAGTCGCATCAATCGTTACTTGGTGATAAACCCTGTACGGAAAACCTTTTACACCTTGGCGTGTATTGCGAAATAAAATACGGCTTGTACCATGTCGATCGATAAGATTTTGAATGAGTTCTTGTCGTGCCGCTTGCTTCTCCTCATCATTATGACAGGCTAAAGCTTTAAATAATGGTTCGACATCCTGCTCATTGAGTAAATCAGAAATATGATTTTTTTCGACCGCACTTAGCGGCTTCTCTGAGAGTAAAGATTGCACAGCATCCGCAACAGGCTGATAGTTTTCTTGTTCTTTTAAGAATGCTTGGTAATCATAAAAACGCTCAGGATCAAGCAAGCGTAGGCGTGCAAAATGGCTTTCTAAACCCAGTTGTTCAGGCGTTGCGGTGAGTAATAAAACAGACGGAATAGCATTCGCTAATTGTTCCACCAGTAAATAAGCGACACTTGGCGCATTTTCAGACCAAGCTAAATGATGTGCTTCATCGACAATTAAACAGTCAAATTCAGCTTCAATGGCTTGTTGTAAGCGATGAGGGTGAGCTTTCAACCAGTCTAATGCACAAATAATTAAGCTTTCCGTGCTAAATGGATTGATGGCTTGTTCGGCAAAATCTTCACAACGTTCTTCATCAAATAATGAAAAATGTAAATTAAAACGACGAAGCATTTCGACAAGCCATTGATGTTGTAAGGTTTCCGGTACAATAATTAACACACGTTGTACTTTTTCAGCAAAAAGCTGATTTTGCAAAATCATCCCTGCTTCAATGGTTTTACCTAAACCTACTTCATCGGCTAAGAGCACACGCGGATTGATACGATTTCCCACCTCTTGCGCAATATGAAGTTGATGAGGAATTAAACCCGCACGATTGCCTCGTAAACCACGTAAAGGCGATTGAAATTGAGCTTGTTGATGCCGAAGCGTTTGATAGCGTAACGCAAAATGTTCACTGCGGTCGATTTGCGATGAAAAGAGGCGATCTTTTGCTTGGCTAAAAGAAATTATCGGAGAAAGTTCTTTTTCATTGACAATAATGTCTTCGCCTTGCGCATTTTTGACTAAATAAAATAAGAGACCATTCATTTCTTGAACATCAAGAACTTCACCTTGCCAACCTGCCTGGTGATGAAGTTGTTCCCCTTTATTCAATGCAATTCGGGTTAATGGTGCTTGCGCCACTGCATAAATTCGGGTTTCATCTGTAGCAGGAAAGTGGAGGGTAATAGAGCGGAAATCTAAGGCAGTAATCATCCCTAATCCGAGGCTATTTTCTGTTTCGCTAATCCAACGTTGACCGATTGCAAATGACATCATCTTCCTCTTAATGAATCTCTTAAAATGGGGCGATATTGTAGTCTGATTATAAGGGAAAGCAAGATATGGCATCTAAAAGTCTGAAAAATAAAGTGTGATTTATCTCACAATAATCAAATTAAATACCCACTATGCTTTACTTTAAAAAAGTGCGGTGTAAAAATGGCGTACTTTTTATAAAACAGGAGTGTTCCATGAATTGGACAGAACGACTTAAAGAAGAATTTTTATCCGGTTGGAAGCCTTTTGAAGTGGTATGGGTGGTTATTTTCCTTGCCGCGCAAATTATTGCTTATGTTCTTGCGCCAGATAGCCCATTAGGCATGATTTCGGGTATTGCAGGTATTCTCTGTGTAGTATTGGTGAGTAAAGGAAAAATTAGCAACTATTTCTTTGGGCTTATTTTTGCTTACACCTATTTTTATGTCGCATGGGGAAACAATTTCCTGGGCGAAATGAATACGGTGCTCTATGTGTATATTCCATCACAATTTATCGGTTATTTTATGTGGAAACAACACATGCAAAACGATAATGGCAGTGAAAGTGTAATTGCAAAAGCTTTAACACCAAAAGGTTGGGCAATTTTACTCGTGAGTGTTGGGATTGGGACATTCTGCTTTGTGCAGGCTTTAAAAGCAGCGGGCGGGAGTTCTACAGGATTAGATGGTTTAACCACGATTATCACCGTAGCGGCACAATTATTGATGATTTTGCGTTATCGTGAGCAATGGTTATTGTGGATTGTCTTAAATGTGCTTTCCATTTTACTTTGGGCAGAGCAGCCAGCGATGTACTTAATGTATAGTGCTTACTTACTTAACTCATTATATGGTTATTACAACTGGACGAAACTCGTCAAAGCGGAAAGTCACTAATCACATCAATAAAAAAGGGCATAGTCATATGCCCTTACATTTTCAAATAAAATGCCTTCGTCAACGCAATAAATTCCTCTGTGTACTGATTGTTTTCGTTATAAATCACCAAGCTATCTTTTACCTGTGGTAAATGCTCTCGGCTAAACGTGAGTAATATCCGTTGTGGATCTTTCCCTGTCTTTGTAATGACATCAGTCTGCTTAATGCAACAGAGTGCGGTTGAATTTATCAATGTTTTCCCCGCCTCATAAGGCAAGACAAAACTGATTTTTCCTTTTTCGGATAAACAACTCGCCGCCCAATTTAACCAATCTAAATGGCTTTGTTGAACATAACGGGCAAGTGCTCGTTCATTATTTCTACATTCAACGCCTTGCGCAAAATAAGGCGGATTCGCCACAATTAAATCAAATTGATGTGCTGTTTGTTGGCAATAAGTTTGCACATCTTGGTGTGTTAAATAAAGGCGATTGTGCCATGGCGAAGCCTGGAAGTTTTCTTGTGCTTGTTGTGTTGCAAGGGGATCAAGTTCAACGGCTTCAATTTGGCAATGCTCATGACTTCGTTGGGCGAGCATTAATGCAACCAAGCCTGTGCCAGTCCCCATATCTAGAATATACTGACAATCAGATACATCCGCCCAAGCACCCAGTAAAATGCCGTCTGTGCCGACTTTCATTGCACAATGTTGTTGATTAATATGGAATTGTTTGAAGGTAAAGCTGCTCATAAAATCTTGCGGAAAATGACCGCACTTTCAGGTATAATCAGCCCCAATTTTAACAAATTAACGCAAAATAATGAATTTATCCCCATTTGAAGAATTCGATCTTTCCCCTGAATTATTAAAGGCCTTAGAAAAGAAAGGTTATACTCGCCCAACTGCCATCCAATTAGAAGCGATTCCGGCTGCAATGGAAGAGCGTGATGTGTTAGGTTCTGCACCAACAGGTACAGGTAAAACTGCTGCATTTTTATTGCCAGCGATTCAGCATTTATTGGATTATCCCCGTCGTAAACCTGGTGCGCCTCGCATTTTAATTTTAACACCAACTCGTGAGTTAGCGATGCAGGTTGCGGAACAAGCGGAAGAATTGGCGCAATTCACGCATTTGAAGATTGCTACGATTACAGGCGGTGTAGCGTATCAAAATCATGGGGAAGTGTTTAATTCAAATCAGGATATCGTGGTGGCAACACCAGGACGTTTATTGCAATACATCAAAGAAGAGAACTTTGATTGTCGCGCGGTAGAAATGCTGATTTTTGATGAAGCAGATCGCATGTTGCAAATGGGCTTTGGGCAAGATGCGGAGAAAATTGCTGCTGAAACGCGTTGGCGTAAACAAACCCTCCTTTTCTCTGCCACATTAGAAGGGGACTTATTAGTTGATTTTGCAGAACGTTTATTGAATGACCCAGTAAAAATCGATGCAGAGCCAAGTCGTCGTGAGCGCAAGAAAATCAATCAGTGGTATTATCACGCCGATAGCAATGAACATAAAATTAAGTTGCTTGCACGTTTTATCGAAACCGAGAACGTGAGTCGTGGTATTGTGTTTGTCCGTCGTCGCGAAGATGTACGTGAGCTGTCTGAAACCTTGCGTAAACGTGGTATTCGCTCTACTTATCTAGAAGGCGATATGGCACAAACTCAACGTAATAATGCCATTGATAAATTAAAATCAGGTGTTGTTACTGTGTTAGTGGCTACTGATGTGGCTGCTCGAGGCATTGATATCGATGATGTGACACATGTCATGAACTTCGATTTGCCTTACAGCGCAGATACCTATTTACATCGTATTGGTCGTACGGCTCGCGCAGGGAAAAAGGGCACTGCTGTTTCCTTTGTTGAAGCCCATGATTACAAATTGCTCGGTAAAATTAAACGCTATACGGAAGAGCTTTTGAAAGCGCGTATTTTAGAAGGATTAGAACCTCGTACTAAACCACCAAAAGATGGTGAAGTAAAATCTATGTCTAAAAAACAAAAAGCGCGTATTAAAGAAAAACGTGAAGAAAAGAAAAAATCAGAGGTGAAGAGGAAAGCCAAATTACGTCATAAAGATACGAAAAATATTGGTAAACGCCGTAAACCAAGCACAGAAAAAACAGATGAGAAATAATAAAAAAATAACCGCCACTTATTAAGTGCGGTTATTTTTTTGACTATTTATTGACTTGGCTACCGATTACACCACCTAATGCGGCACCACCTAATGTGGTCGCGGTATTACCACCAAGCATATAGCCTGCTGCACCACCAATAGCTGCGCCAGCTGTTGTATTTTTTTGTGTACGGTTCATATTTCCACATGCAGCAAGGGAAATAATAGTCATCGCGATAACAAGTGATTTTCCAATTAATTTCATAGGATCTCTCCGTGTTTAACATATA
>CBCSVJ010000086.1:0-5535 GCA_965143545.1 uncultured Haemophilus sp.
TGAACGTTTTTACCGCCAGCAGAGGTCACGGTTTGAGAGAAATCAGCACTCAATACTGTCACTTGATTTAAGCGATTTTGCAGCTCATCCGCAGCATCGGCAAAAGCAAAACTACTCGCACTCAACAGTGCAGTAAGTGCGGTCATTTTTAATAATGTTTTTTTCATTCTACTTTCCTTTTTGTAAAGTGAAACTTAAGAGAATTAATATTCGGAACGTCGAGCTAAAATTTCTCGTTTTCCATTTTTCATTGGGCCTAAAATACCTTGTTCTTCCAGCTGATCCATAATTCGAGCCGCTCGGTTAAACCCAACACTAAATTTACGTTGAACATAAGAAGTCGATGTATTCCCTGTACTTAAGACAAACTCAGCGACTTCATCAAATAATGCATCAAGATCGCCGCTGCTTGCAGTTGATTTTTCACCAGAGTCTTCATCATCCGCGCCGTCTAAAATACCATCAATATAATTTGGTTTACCACGTGCACGCCAATCATCTGCTACACGCGCCACCTCATCATCACTCATAAAGGCACCGTGTACTCGAACAAGATCCGAAGAGCCTTGTCCTGAATATAACATATCACCACGGCCTAATAAGGCTTCTGCACCACCTTGATCCAGAATCGTTCTAGAGTCAATTTTACTTGCCACTGTAAAGGCAATACGGCTTGGAATATTAGCCTTAATCAAACCTGTGATTACATCTACTGATGGGCGTTGTGTGGCTAAAATCAAGTGAATACCAATTGCACGAGCTTTTTGTGCTAAGCGCGCAATTAACTCTTCAATTTGTTTACCCGCAACCATCATTAAGTCCGCAAACTCATCAACGATCACAACAATATAACTCAATTTTTCTAATGGAGGCGGCATCTTATCCATTGTATCGCCAGGCTTCCAAATTGGGTTTGGAATTGGCATATTGAGTTTTTCATATTCTTCAATTTTTTCGTTATACCCTTCAATGTTACGCACACGTAAGGCTGACAACAATTGATAGCGGCGTTCCATTTCTTCTACGCACCAACGCAGTGCATTTGCCGCTTTCTTCATATCCGTCACTACTGGGGTAAGTAAGTGTGGAATATCGTTATAAATAGAAAGCTCAACCACTTTCGGGTCAATCATAATAAATTTCACTTGATCCGGTGTTACGCGGAAAAGCAAACTGAAAATCATGGTGTTCACACCAACAGACTTACCCGAACCTGTTGAACCTGCTACAAGCAAGTGAGGCATCTTAGCCAAATCAACCACAACAGGTTTTCCGCTAATATCTTTACCTAAAGCCATTGAAAGCAATGATGTTGAGGAACGGAACTCATTGCTATCGAGTACATCACGCAATGGCACCATTTGACGGTGAGCATTCGGTGTTTCAATACCAATATAAGGTTTACCTGGAATCACTTCTGCGACACGGATCGCGCGGAACATCAACGCACGAGCTAAATCGGTATCAATACTTGTTACTTTAGATGCTTTTACACCTGGCTGTAATTCAAGCTCATAACGAGTCACCACAGGGCCAACTAACACATCTTGTACCGTTGCTTTGACATTAAAATTCTTTAATTGTTGTTCTATGCGTGCAGATGTGTCCAAAATTTCTTCACGCGTAATGTCTTGAGCCTGCGTTGGACGATGCTCAAGTAAATCCAAGCTTGGTAGTGGTGTCGTTGGTTTTTCACGTTTATTCGTTGGTTGTTGGAATGCTGGGTGAATAAGCGTATCAGAATATGGCTTATAAGTGGTTTCAGTTGCATTCTCAATATGAATTTCACGCGCTTTAGGTGCTGAAGCTGCCGGTTCATTTAAGATCACTTTTAATGCATCTTCAGCATTTGAAGCTTTTGCACGTACTTCCATTTCTTGTAAACGTGCTTTCTCTTGTGCGGCAAACTGACGTGCTAATTCATCTTCTAAACCATCATTTTCTGATTCTAAAGGTTCATCATACGTTGGATAAAGTGCGGTCGTATTTTCAGGCGTTTTAAGTGACACTTTTGGCATCACATTTTCTTCAAAAATGTCATCTGATTCATCCACACTTTGATGATTCACTTGCGGATTTTTCCATGTGGCTGAAAAATCTTCTTTTGTCGGTAATTCAACAGAAGAAGCCGCAGAAATAGATACATTCGGTAAATTGTCTGATTCAACCGTGAAACCTTTAAACTTATCTTCTAATTTTTCAACATCTGCAGGCTCCGAAGTACTCGGTGAGGATAGCCCACTGATATTAATTAGTTGCTCAGGGTTCACAAATGTATTTTCAGACACGTCCTCTTTTTTATCTTCTGCTGGTTCTGTCTCTAATTGAGAATCAGAAAAAGCGAGTTGTTGAGGGGCCTCAATCACAATTTGTTCAAGATCATCTACAGAAGTATGCTCTGAGTGCTCCTCTTCTGCCGGCTGATTTTTCATGGTTAGCCAATGGTAGAATTTCACAATTAAACGAATTAATGATGCACCAGAACAGAAAATAAAGCCCACTACCGCACAGATAAAGCCGACTAAAATACAGCCAAACTTGCCGAGTGTAGGATATAAGTTCACTACTAAGCTGCCACCAAACACGCCGCCAGCTAAATAGTAGTTCGTATTTGAAAGCAACAATGTGGCCATCATGGTTAAACCAACGATGAGAGCAATAAAGCCAAAGGAACGTAATGCAATTCGAGTTGCCGAGAGAGACTGAACCGCTTTGGTTTTCAGTAAATAAATCGGTACGATGAAAATGACAAACGGAATGAGATGACCGACATAGCCGAGAAAAACAAAAAACGCATCAATTAACCAAGCACCGAAAGCACCGGCTTTATTAATGGTTTCAGTTTGAAAACTTGCTGTCGACCAAGAGTTATCTAATGGCGTATAGCTTGACCACGCCACGATTAAATATAAACCTAAAAGTGCGGTCAATCCGAGTAATAATTCTGCTAAATATTGTTTCGGTGTAAATCGTTTTGTAATTCGTTTAATCATTTTTATTTTAGTACGAGATAATTAGTTTGTTTCACTTCTTCCATGACGACATAAGTTCGGGTGTCATTCACACCAGGTAAGCGCAATAACGTGGTACCTAATAATTTTCGATATGCCGCCATATCTGCTACACGTGTTTTGAGTAAATAATCGAAATCACCTGATACCAAATGACATTCGAGAATTTCATCAAGCGCTTGAATCGCAGCATTAAACTCTTCGAAAACATCTGGTTTACCGCGCACAAGCGTGATTTCAACGATCACCAATAAAGGGGCATCCAGTAATTCAGGATTTAGTAGTGCGCGATAGCCCATAATCACACCTTGTTTTTCTAGGCGTTTTACCCTTTCTAAACAAGGCGTTGGCGATAACCCCACTTTCTTTGATAAATCGATATTAGAGATTTTACCGTTGCGTTGTAATTCATTTAAGATTTTGATATCAATACTATCCAACGCTTTATTTAATTTCTTTTCCATAACCTTTCCTTATGTACGGCGCATATTCTATCTAATTTATCAAAAACTTTCAGTAATCAGACAACAATAGGACAACGTTTTTTTAGAAATTATCCAAAATGGCAAGCGCATCAGAAAGTTTTTTCACCGTAAAAACTTCCATATTTTCGACCGCACTTTTCGGTTTATTGGCAAAAGGGACGATCGCGCGTTTAAAACCATGTTTTGCCGCTTCACTAATGCGTTCTTGACCGCTGGTTACCGGTCGAATTTCACCGGCTAACCCAACTTCCCCAAAAACAACTAAATCTTGTGGTAACGGTCGATTACGAAAACTGGAAATTAATGCAAGTAATAATGCAAGATCTGCGCCAGTTTCTCCGACCTTTACCCCACCAACGACATTCACAAAAACATCTTGATCCGACATTTGTAATCCACCATGACGATGCAATACCGCAAGCAATAAGGCTAAACGATTTTGCTCTAACCCCACCGCCACACGACGCGGATTCGCAAGCATAGAATGATCCACCAATGCTTGAATCTCCACCAAAAGCGGACGAGTACCTTCCCACAGCACCATGACCGAGCTACCAGGCGTTTGTTCATCTCCTCGACTTAAGAAAATCGCTGATGGATTTTTCACCTCGCGCAAGCCTTGATCTGTCATACAAAATACACCCAGCTCATTAACTGCGCCAAAACGGTTTTTATGACTACTTAACGTACGGAAACGGGAATCAGCCTCCCCTTCCAGCAATAACGAACAGTCAATAGCATGTTCCAATACTTTCGGACCGGCAAGGGTGCCATCTTTCGTGACATGCCCAACCATAATGATAGCGACCTGTCGGGTTTTCGCATAACGAGTCAGGAAAGAGGCACATTCACGCACTTGTGCCACACTTCCTGGAGAAGATTGAATATCTGAAAGGTGCATAACCTGGATCGAATCCACCACAATAATTTGCGGTTTTAGCTGATCTGCTAAATTACAAATTTGCTCAACTGAGGTTTCAGATAACATATTTAATTTATCTGTCGGCAGATTTAAGCGATTAGCTCGCATGGCGACTTGTTGAAGTGACTCTTCCCCTGTTACATAAAGTGCGGTCATATTTTTCGCTAATCCGCACATCACTTGAAGTAACAAGGTACTTTTCCCCGCGCCAGGATGCCCACCAATTAAAATGGCACTCCCCGGTACGATCCCTCCACCTAATACGCGATCTAATTCTTTAAATCCACTGGTGAAACGAGGTGTTTCTTGTAAGCTAATTTCAGAAAGTGTTTGGATTTTTGCACGGGTTTCTCCTGCATAACCACTAAAACGATCATTTTTTGCGGAATTTGAGGCTGAAATTAACCGCACTTCACTAATGGTATTCCAGGCTTTACAGGCAGAACACTGTCCTTGCCAGCGCGAAAATTCAGCGCCACAATCATTACATACATAAGCGGTTTTCGGAGCTTTTGCCATTTTTATTATCCTTTCGAGAAACTGTTTTACGCCATCAACATCATTAAACCAAGCATTCTTTCAAAATACGCACGGCTCTTTAATAACGCTTTTAACTTCTCAATAGTTTGAAAATTATCTTTTGTTTGACTATGAAAGGTAATCAAGCCTTTTATTTCATTAAGGAAAAATTGATTACTAGCTAATAACTCAGCTGATTGACTTTCTTCCAGTTTTTCAAACAAGGCTTTGTGGTCATCATAATAATGATAAAGATTGAAAAATGCGCCCACACGTTCAACAGTTTTCATAAAATCGAAAGCAAACACATCTGTTGGAAATGAAAGCGTTTCCTCAATCAATTGCTGCTCCATTTTCATGACAGCACTTAATTGTTCGCGAGAATCAACCGCACTTCCCTCACGTTCTTCTTTTAAGAAATCCCGCCATTTATTTAACCAATCAATCAGAAGTGGTTTGCTGCCTAATTGATAGCCGCGTTTTGCTTTGCTTGCTGAATTAAAATAGACATCCTGCTCAAAAGGTAAAAGTGAGACAAAATGGAAAAGATCTGAAACGAGCCCTTCTTTTATTTCAAATTCAATTTCACAAATAGGCT
>CBCSVJ010000087.1:0-5530 GCA_965143545.1 uncultured Haemophilus sp.
ACAGTTCTCTCCGATTTCGGTATCCCCCACATAAGTGAGATGATTTACTTTAGAACCTTTACATACTGTAGATTTTTTAATTTCCACGAAGTTACCCACATGGGTTTCAGCGGCTAATTCAGCACCTGGACGTAAACGAGAGAATGGACCAATCGCTGCTTTATCACCAATTGTCGCATCTTCTAAAACAGAATAAGGTTTGATTTCAACATCATCACCAATAGTCACGTTTTTCAATACACAGCCAGCGCCAATTTTTACTCGATCCCCCAAACGTACATTGCCTTCCACAATCACGTTCACATCAATTTCAACATCTTTACCGTGTTCTAATGTACCGCGTAAATCAAAACGCTCAGGGTCAATCAACATCACGCCTGCAAGTAAAAGTTTTTCTGCTTGTTTACGTTGATAAAAACGTTCTAATGCGGCAAGTTGTAAACGGTTATTGGCACCTTCTACTTCCATAAATTCGGAGGCTTGAACGGCAGTAACCTGACAACCATCTTGGTTGGCTAAACCAATCACATCAGTTAAATAAAACTCGCCTTGTGCATTGTTATTTTTCACACGGGAAAGCCAATTTTTGAAATGTGCGCCATCAGCCACTAACACACCCGTATTCACTTCCTGGATTTTTAATTGCTCTGCGTTGGCATCTTTTTGTTCTACGATCGCCACCACATTGCCATTTTCACGAATAATACGACCATAACCCGTTGGGTTATCTAAATTCACCGTGAGCAATGCAATCCCATTTTCGGGTTTCGCTGCAATGAGTTTTTCCAATGTTTCTTTGGTCACTAATGGCGCATCACCATATAAAATCACAATATTTTCATCATCTTTGAAGAATGGTGCTGCTTGTTGAACAGCATGCGCAGTACCCAACTGTTCAGCTTGGAACACCCAGTTCACGCTTTCATTTGCCAAACGTTCACGCATTAATTCGCCACCGTGACCATAAATTAAATGCACGTTTTCCGCACCTAATTGATTTGCCGTATCGATCACATGTTTTACCATCGGTTTTCCTGCCACTTTGTGCAAGACTTTTGGTAAATCAGAATACATACGAGTGCCTTTACCGGCCGCTAAAATCACCACGCTTAATGCTTTATTTGTCATAAATTCTTCTCTTCTTTATAAAAAATTTGGACGTATTCTATCGTAGAATGGAGAATATGATAAGCCATTTAATTTTCATACATTCCTGACAAGACAAGATTGTATAAAAATCTCAAATCCTGTAAACTATCCTCCCGTCTTGATAGCTAATCATCTTTTTCTTTTATTTTTGACCGCACTTTTCAGCATTCCGCACAAATTTGCATAAAAGATGATTGGCTATAATCATTTTTATCCCAACATTTTAGGTCTCTCACTATGGCTACAAATTATATTTTCGTCACAGGCGGTGTGGTTTCATCGTTAGGTAAAGGTATTGCTGCAGCATCATTGGCAGCCATTTTAGAAGCACGTGGCTTAAACGTGACTATTATGAAATTAGACCCTTATATCAACGTGGATCCGGGTACAATGAGCCCAACCCAACACGGCGAAGTATTCGTGACACAAGACGGGGCGGAAACCGATTTAGACTTAGGTCACTACGAGCGTTTTATTCGTACCAAAATGACCAAACGCAACAACTTCACCACGGGTAAAATTTATTCTGAAGTATTGCGCAAAGAGCGTCGTGGTGATTATTTAGGTGCGACAATTCAAGTTATCCCACACATCACCAATGAAATTAAAGATCGCGTGATTGCCGGCGCACAAGGCCATGATGTGGTTATCGTGGAAGTAGGCGGAACCGTGGGTGATATTGAATCGCTTCCATTCTTAGAAGCACTTCGTCAACTTGCCGTACAAGTAGGTCGTGAGAATACTCTCTTTATGCACTTAACGTTAGTGCCATACATCCCGACTGCGGGCGAAGTAAAAACCAAGCCAACTCAACATTCTGTAAAAGAATTACTTTCAATTGGTATTCAACCGGATGTGCTTATCTGCCGTTCAGATCGTATGATTCCACCAAACGAGCGTGCAAAAATTGCCTTATTCTGTAACGTACCAGAACGCGCAGTAATCTCATTAAAAGATGTGAATTCAATCTACCAAATTCCGGCATTATTAAAATCACAAGGTTTAGATGAATTCATCTGCCAACGTTTCCACTTAGACTGCCCTGAAGCTGATCTTTCTGAATGGGAACAAGTGCTTTATCAAGAAGCGAACCCTGTGGGTGATGTGACCATCGGTATGGTTGGTAAATATACTGAATTACCAGACGCGTATAAATCAGTGAATGAAGCCTTAAAACATGCAGGCTTGAAAAACCGTTTAAGCGTGCATATCAAATACATTGATTCTCAAGATGTTGAAACCAAAGGCACTGACGTATTAAAAGGCGTAGATGGTATTTTAGTACCGGGCGGCTTTGGCTATCGCGGTGTAGAAGGCAAAATCTTGACGGCAAAATATGCGCGTGAAAACAATGTTCCTTACCTCGGCATTTGTTTAGGGATGCAAATTGCATTAATCGAATATGCGCGCAACGTTGCTGGTCTTGAAAAAGCCAACTCATCTGAATTTGATCGTAACTGTGAGCAACCTGTTGTTGGTTTAATTACAGAATGGCAAGACGCTGAAGGCCACATTGAAACCCGTGACGACAATTCAGATCTCGGTGGTACGATGCGTTTAGGTGCACAGCAATGTCATTTAATTGAAGGCTCAAAAGCGCGCGCATTGTATGGCAAAGAAACCATCGAAGAACGTCATCGTCATCGCTATGAAGTGAACAATAACCTGCTTCCACAAATTGAAAAAGCGGGCCTTAAAGTAACTGGTTTATCGGCGGATCGTAAATTAGTGGAAATCATTGAAGTACCAAACCACCCATGGTTTGTAGCATGTCAATTCCACCCAGAATTTACATCAACACCACGTGATGGCCACCCATTATTTGAAGGCTTTGTCAAAGCAGCTAGAGAAAATCAGTTAAAAACTGAAAAGTAATTTACTGATAATTTCATAAACAAGTGCAGTCAAAAATTCTTGTGTTTTTGACCGCACTTTGCATTAATAGGTAATAATATCATCTGTACCTTATTCACTCATTTAATAATGGATAGCCAAAAATGAAACTTGCTGTTATTTTACCCGCATACAATGCAGAAAATTTTATTGCTGAATGTTTAGATTCATTATTGAATCAAACATTTAGTGATTTTTGCATTTTTGCGATTAATGATGCTTCTACCGATAACACAGGTAACATTCTCGAAGATTATGCGGCGAAAGATACTCGCTTACGTGTTTATCACTTTTCTGAAAACCATGGTGAACCTTCTGTCATGCAATTTACCATGGATATACTTAAAGAGATGGATGTGGAATATGTTGCTCGTATGGATGCCGATGATATTTGTGTGCCACACCGTTTTGAAAAACAAGTTCAATATTTAGACGAGCATCCCGAAATTGATATTTTAGGAAGTAATGCACTACTCTTTAATGATGGGCAAACTGATAAAGCGTCTAGAGTAAGTACACTTCCTCTTTTAGATAAAGATATAAAAGCACATTTTTCTTTAGCTCGAGACAATATCATTAATCCGTCTTCAATGTGGCGACATTCTAGTATCAGGGCGCTCGGGATCAATTATGCACAAACAGCCACCGCTCCCGATTTTCACATGTGGGTACAATGTGCCTTGCATCAAAAGAAATTTGCTAATTTACCTGAGCCATTATTGTTTTATCGGATACATCAAGGCCAAGCGAGTAAAATACATGACAAAATTAGCGAATCTGTTCAATACTCTATGGAACTCTGGATCAGTCATTTATTTCCTGACTTAACATCGAAAGAAGTGAGCTTACTAAGCCGAACGTTACACGAAAAATCCATTAAACTCAGCAAAGAAGAGTTTGAAATGGCATTTTGGGCTTACGATAAGATTCAATCTACTTGTGAAATTTCATTATTTGGAGAAGATCGACATACGATGTTCAGCATTTTAGACCAACGCATCCAATTATTGAAAAAACTTTTATATCAACGCGTTCAATAACGCTTTGAGTTCTATTACTCGACGCCCCCAATCTAAATAGAATTAGGGAAGTTTTATTCATTTAATATCAAGGTGCGGTCAGTTTTAGCCAAATTTTTGCAATAACACCACCGCACTTTACACATCTAACCTATTTATCAAAAATAGCTTCAACAGTTAGCGACTTATAGTGATAGCCTTTTTCTTGATTAAATTGCATCTCTAGTGAACCTAAATAGATCGCGAAACTTGGCGCATCAATTTTTAGTAAGTCTTTACGGATGAGTTTAAGATCTGATTCTGCCAGTTTTTTCATTGAGTCTAAGTGATGTTGTTGAAACACTTTTTTAATGTGTTGATCCATATTAGTACAATATCTATCGTGCTCTTCAACAAAGCAAACTTCTGCTTGTTCTTTTGACTCATTCTCTTCTTTTTTCGAACTATTATCATCTGCGCGATAGAATTGATATACAGGCGCATGGATCCATTTTTTATACGGCGTAAGATCAATTGACGTCCATTCGAACTCCGCTTCTCTAATCGGGCTATTTTGCTGAACCATAATTTCGCTATCATTAATACGGAAAGAATGCTCATAAACATCCAATGAAATCAGATCATTCGCTTTTTCACCATATCTTTGTATAAAGGCTTTTCGTTTCTCTTCATAATTAGAGCCATCATAAAGTCCTAAGTCCAAATAATGAACTAAGTAATCAGATACATCATCTAATTCATTCCAATCTTGGCGCTCGTTTTCTGGCATATTTTCTAAACGACTTAAAAAATCCACATCATCACGAATTTTTCCTTGTCCATCAGATAAATTAAGCTTTGTGAGTAAATGCTCAAAGCGTTCCGTTTGGCTTTGATAAGCAATTTCTTTCGGATTCACCACCCAAGTCATGGCAAAAATAGCTATCATTACAACGACAGAAATCAAACGATATTGGCGAATTTTAGGGATAATTAAAATGGCATAAGCAATCGTAATCGCCGAGGCTAAGGCCACTAAATAAATACGCTGTTCCGTCCAAGCATAGGCACTAATACGGCGATCAATCGCCAGCCATAGCAACACGATTGACACAATAGCAAGATATGGATAGAACTTAAAGAAAGTTTCCCAGCGGGCTTTAGCACAAATAGAACGTAATGCATATACGCCTAAACCACCAAGCAGGTAAGGCAAGGTAATATTCGCCAGCATGCCTTTGGGTAATACGCCTTCAAAAATAATTTGAACAACATAAGCATAAAGCAACACAGTGAAAATCATTAATGCTGGTGCTAATACGAAATTAACTAAAATTTCAAAAATGCGATTTAACGTCATTTCCGATTTAGCTTGGCGCTGTTGGAATACTAAGAAAAACAGTGGCTGAGTAAAAAGGCCTAAAGAAGTATAAACGTGACTGTAGAAACTATCAGAAAACTCGACATTAAAGAGTGTTGTAATCGTAAAT
>CBCSVJ010000088.1:0-5515 GCA_965143545.1 uncultured Haemophilus sp.
ACCTTTGGCGGCAAATTCTAGACCATTACGTTTTTCATAGTAAGAAACATTGGCGCCCTCACGACCTAACGTTGGTTTTTTCACCCATATTGATTGGCGATCAGTAATATCATGTTTACTAAAGTAAGCGGGTAGTAATAAAGGGTGGTTTGGATGTTTTTGCCACAATTTCGCTAATAGCACTTTATTGCTTAATAGTAATTTCCACGCTGGTTCAATAAAAGTGGTGGATGAATTAAGCATGTGTGGCGCATATTCTGTTGTGGTCATCCATTCAAGCGGATAGAGCTTAAATAAACAATCAATAGGTTGATTATTCAGATCGAGGAATTGCTGACTGTCTTTATCGTAGCCAACATCTTCAATGGCAAGCTGATGGATATGCCAACCCGCGTTGTAAGCCACATCCGCCAGGTAATCAATATTGCCCCAATCCTCACGGCCCGCTTCTTGCATGGCACTAAAATGGAAATCTTTTAGTCCAGTTTGTTGTTGAATAAACTGAAAGCGATTAAGCAATTCTTCGTGAATCCAATTAAATTGGTCACGATGTGCTAAGCCTTTAATTTGCTCTAACCATTGCCATTGCACCACGGCAGCTTCAAGCAGGGAAGTTGGGGTGTCGGCATTGTATTCAAACATTTTGAGGTTTTCGCCGTCATAACCAAAATCAAAACGGCCATATAAGTGCGGTACGTTTTTAGCCCATGTTTGTTCAATCAGATTTTTCTGTAAATCGGTGAAGCGATAATAGGCATAATCACCTTGTTTGATTTCATCGGCAACAAAATCCATGCACATCGCATGCAATTCGTTGGTGGCATCTTCGATACGATCGATTTCCGCTAGAGTAAATTCATACGCTGTATTATCTGACCAATAATGCGAGCCATCAGAGGAAGGCAGATTATAGTAATCAAAGCCCACATCTAATAATTGTTGCACCATATTGGGGCGAGTAGGAAAGCCCGTGATTCGTTTCATATTTAACCGCCTGAACTACGGCTGCTGCTTGAGTTAGAACTTTTAAAGCCACCGCGTGAAACTGGTTTGCTGTAAGTACTGCCTGCATTGCCTTTAACTAATACGGGCTTACCGACAGAACGATTAGTTTGCGGTTGAATAACTTGACCCGTTGGCGTTGAGACGGCACGATTGCTTGGATTGTAGCTAGGGCCTAAAAATGAACCCATCGTACGCGCGATCATATAACCCATTGCAGCACCTGCAATCGCACTGCCCATACTACCGTGTCCTTCTCCTGTTGCAGAACTCGTGTGGCTTGTTCCCTCTGCGCTGCTTGAATTGCCAGAATGAGTTGCACCATCAGGATTTAAGGTTTGTTTAACGGTCTGATTGTCTTCTGACCATTCACTATTATTGCTTGGACGTGTATTTAAATTGCCCGAGAGAGAGGAGCCAGCTCCAGCATGTGCAGTTGTGCTGCTGTTATTTTCATTAGATTGGTCAGCTTCGCATAATTCAATTTTTTGCCAATCGGCTAAACAATCCTCAAGGCTATTATAAACATCTCGTTGAACTTGCTCTTCTGAGCAACCGCCCAATAAAGCCACAATGGAAAGGCTGACGAGAACTTGATTTTTCTTTTTCATCATAGGGTTAAAGTGTTAATAATTCAGTTAAATGATTGATTTCTAATGTAGGCAAAACACTTGCTTCAGTAAATGAATTGAGGTTTTTGCCTGATAAATTAATCCATACAGCTTGGCAGCCAGCTTGAATGGCGCCTTGAACATCCGTGGTTAAGTTATCACCAATATGTAAAATTTCACTTGGTTTTACGCCAAAATAATGGGCGGTTTGGTGGAACAAATCTTGATGAGGTTTCGCTCTGCCTTGCTCTCCACCACGTAAGCTCAGCTGAAAGTGCTCAAACCCAATGCGTGTAGCAATCACATTGCCATTGGTAATCACGCTCAACAGGTAGCGATCTTTAAGTTGATTCAGAACTTCGATGCTTTCAGTGGGGACATCAATTTTATGTCGCCATTCAATAAATTCTTCCATCGCGAGGGCCAAAGTGCGGTCAATTTCAACTGCACTTTTACCATGATGCGTCAGTAAGTTGCGTAACGTTTCGACACGCCAGGCAATCACATCTTCAGCAATCAAGGGATCTTTCTCCGCCAGTTGCCATTTCCATTCCCGCCAATATTCTGAGGTAAGCTCACTCAGTTGCGCGTATTCTTGCACACATTGAAGAAAGCGTTCTTCGGCTAAACGAATGACATCACTATTATCGTAAAGGGTGTCATCAAGACCAAAACTCATGATCTTGAAAGGCTGAAGACCGCGGTAAAATCGCATAGTTAATCCTATTTAATGGTATTCACACCAAGCCATGCTGTTGCACGTTCATTGGTGATTTCTTCGTGTGTCCACATGCTCATTAAGTCAGGATGAGGATGTTTGTTAGTGTTATAGCCGATCAAATGAGCAAAATCAAATACGGCATGCGGATAGCCGTTAATGAGCAATAAGGCTAAATAACCGCTTTCATCCCAGCAGATTTCTAATTTACGTGCTTCGTGGTGATTGCGAGTGTTATCAACATTATAAACATGTAAGCAATCGACAACAGGCTGCGCATTTTGACGCATATCTAATGCATAAAAATAGCCGGTTTCGCCATCATCTTCAAACATTACCGCCAGATGATCATGCACAGTCGAGTGTGTGCCGACTTGTTTTGGTTGACCGAGAAAGAGTTGATCTTCGAGGGTTAAATGTAACATGGTATTTCCTAATCAAATTGTGTAGTCCAGTGACTACTATGGTGTGCTTGAAAGCAAAGTTCAACCTGTGCAGGCGTATTTTTTTCTTCATTCATTGGTGGCAGTTCATTTAACGCAAAATAGGCAGATTGCACTGTTTCACTATTTGGTTGAAATTCGCCACTTAATGGTTCGCACATGACGAAGGTTTTGAGTACAGGATGCGCAAAAGGCGGAAAATTGCGTTTATGTTGTTCGTGAATAGCAATAATGAAAGTCGGTTTAACATTAAGCCCCGCTTCTTCGCGTACTTCTTTAATCGTATTACTATGAATGGTTTCTAGCACATCTATCCAGCCGCCAGGCAGTGACCAAAGTCCATCATTTTCTTGTACTAATAAAATTTTATCATCTTTGAAAATAGCTGCGCGCGAATCGATTTTAGGGGTTTGATAACCAGCCCCATTGCAGAAAAACGATTTGACAGTTTCTTTGGGTATTGTTGTTTTATAAGCGAGCATTTCAGCAGACAAATCCCGCAAACGTTCATAGCGCTCAATATCATAGATATTTTTGCAATAAGTTAGCCCGTTTTGTGCAATGCTTTGGATTTCGATAGCCCAAGATAGCCAAGGTTCAGTAAGAAGTGAATCCGATTGTGTCTTCATAAAAACACCTTAAAAAAACACCGCACTTTTATGCAAAGTGCGGTGCTATTTTACATTAAATTAAGCAAAAATTATGCTTGACCTTTAACCGCTTTTAAACCTAAGAACGGAGCTGGTGTACCAGCACGCTCTAATGCTTCTTCGATACGGATTAATTGGTTGTATTTTGCAATACGGTCAGAACGGCTCATAGAACCAGTTTTGATTTGACCTGCTGCTGTACCAACCGCTAAATCAGCGATAGTCGCATCTTCAGTTTCACCTGAACGGTGAGAGATAACCGCTGTGTAACCTGCATCTTTAGCCATTTTGATTGCTGCTAAAGTTTCAGTTAAAGAACCGATTTGGTTGAATTTGATTAAGATAGAGTTTGCGATACCTTTTTCGATACCTTCTTTTAAGATTTTGGTGTTAGTGACGAATAAGTCATCGCCCACTAATTGAACGCGGTCGCCTAACACTTTAGTTTGGTATGCAAAACCTTCCCAGTCAGATTCATCTTGACCATCTTCGATAGACACGATTGGGTATTGTTTAGTTAACTCTTCAAGATAATGTGTGAACTCTTGAGAAGTGAATGAACGGCCTTCGCCTTTCATTTCGTATTTGCCGGTTTCTTTGTTGTAGAACTCAGAAGATGCACAGTCCATTGCTAAAGTGACGTCTTTACCTAATACATAACCTGCTTTTTCAACTGCTTCTTTGATACATGCTAAAGCGTCAGCGTTAGATGCTAGGTTAGGCGCGAAACCACCTTCATCACCTACAGCCGTGCTCATGCCTTTAGATTTTAATACTTTCGCAAGGTTGTGGAATACTTCAGCACCGATACGAAGTGCTTCACGTAACGTTTTCGCACCAACTGGCTGAATCATGAATTCTTGAATATCAACGTTGTTATCTGCGTGTTCACCACCGTTGATGATGTTCATCATTGGTAATGGCATAGAGTAAACGCCAGGCGTGCCGTTAAGTTCTGCAATGTAAGCGTAAAGAGGTAAACCTTTAGACGCTGCAGCTGCTTTTGCGTTTGCTAAAGATACCGCTAAGATTGCGTTTGCACCGAAGTTAGATTTGTTTTCAGTACCGTCTAAATCGATCATGATTTGGTCGATTTCAGCTTGGTTAGACGCTTCTTTACCTACTAATGCATCAGCGATAGGACCGTTTACTGCAGCAACCGCTTTTAATACACCTTTACCTAAGAAACGAGATTTGTCGCCGTCACGTAATTCTAATGCTTCACGAGAACCGGTAGATGCACCTGATGGAGCAGCTGCTAAACCAACGAAACCACCTTCAAGATGAACTTCAGCTTCTACAGTTGGGTTACCACGAGAGTCGATGATTTCACGACCAATGACTTTAACGATTTTTGCCATTTTGTTTTCCTCTGTTTAAAGTTAATTAAAATTAGTTAGGCGAACCTAAAACGGGGATATAATAAAGCAAATTTAGAAATTTGTCTTGGAAAAATGACCGCACTTTGATCTGCATCTTGTTTTTCAATAAAGTGCGGTAAGTTTTTATCTCTTTTTCGCCAATTATTTCTTTTATTTCAGTGGAATTGCCTTCAAAAGTTGGTTAAAGTTGCGCGAAATTTCGTATTATTTTACGACGCATTATTTATTCTTAATTGAGACTTTGTTGCATTGAAAAAGGAATCATTATGTCTCTTTCGACTTTTTTTCAGCAAACCAAAACACAAATAAAATCAGCGATATCTACCCATTCTATTGAAATATTCATGATTGCTGCGTTTGCTCTTGGAATTTGGTTTGTAGATATGAATTCAGAAAAAGATCATTTAGCTTATTGGCTATTTGAGCCGATGTTATTTATCTTTGTTTATCTCTCTCGCCCATATTCTTGGTATCGTTTTTCATGGATTGTGCCATTGGTAGCGCTAGCCATCATTGGCATGACCAATGACAGTGCAGAGTTTTATCTATCGAGCCCAAAATTCTGGGGCGCAAATTTTATTGCGTTACTGGTGTTATTAGGGTTTCCATTTGAAAAAAATAATCAAGGGTTTACCTACCGTAATTTTATCAATCTATTCCATCTTGGCTTAGCAACGGCGGTATGGTTATTGGTATTTGGATTAGTAGC
>CBCSVJ010000089.1:0-5503 GCA_965143545.1 uncultured Haemophilus sp.
AACCAGCCAACTTCAATACCAAAAGGTTCTAACCAACGGCGGAAATTATTCGCATGCTGTTCCGCTAAAATTTCCGTTGGTGCCATTAAAGCCACTTGTTTGCCATTATCAATCGCTAATAAGGCAGCGAAGGCTGCCACTAATGTTTTCCCTGAGCCTACATCCCCTTGAACAAGTCGCATCATTGGATAATCTTTCGCTAAATCCTGTTCAATATCCGCCACGACTCTATTTTGGGCATTCGTTGGTTGAAAAGGCAAAGATGCAAGAAAACGTTGCTTCAAATTGGTTTGATAATGCAATGGCAACGCTAAAAACTGCTGCGTACCCAACCGTACTTTTTGCATCGCAAGATTATGCGCAAGAAGCTCTTCAAAGATAAGTCGTTGCTGTGCGGGATGTTGTCCTTTCTCCAAAATATCTAATGAAATATCTGGCGGTGGACGATGCAAAAATCGAATAGCATCCTTTAGGCTAAAAGGATGTGGATTAAATTCATTAGGTAAAATTTCCGTTAATTGGATTTTATCGAGTAACGCCAATGCTTGATCGGTTAGCTTACGTAATGAATTTTGTTTTAAACCTTCCGTTGTGGAATAAATAGGCGTGAGCGTTTCCTCTAAAACCAATGGCGCATTATCCCGAATGATTTGATACTCAGGATGATGAATTTCCGCCATAAAGCGTCCACGTTTAATTTCGCCAAACGCTTTGACGCGCGTACCAATCTGAAAACTATTTTTCATCCCTGAATTAAAATTAAAGAAACGAAGCATAATTTTGCTCGTTCCATCAGAAAGACTTACAGTTAAAATAGGACGGCGCCCAAAGGCAACTTCACAGGTTTGGACAACGCCTTCAATGGTGGCATATTGTTCAGGACGAAGATCGGCAATAGGCGTAATTCTCGTGCGATCTTCATAACGGATAGGTAAATGAAAAAGCAAGTCTTGGAGATTATGAATTCCAAGACGGCTTAATTTATCAGAGATTGCCGCGCCTACACCAGATAAAGTGGTTAGAGGAACGGCATCGAGAAGTTGCGTGCTCATTATGCTTCATTAATATTGCGCTTCAAACGAATCACACTGGTAATTTGTTTGATTTTTCGCATAATGTTTTCTAAATGATAGATATCTCTCGCGCCAACTTGGATAATGACTAATAGCACATTATCCTCTAATTCTTCAGTCCAAATACTTTGAATATTACTTTCGCAAGTCGTGACGGCTGTCATAAGGCTACCTAATACATTTTGTTCATTAAGCATTTCAATGTGTAATTCGGCATCAAAATTGACCGCACTTTCTGCCTCTTCCCATTTTGCAGCAGTAAAATCTTTGGTATTACTTGACGTTAAATTAGAACAAGCTTGATGATGTACCACTACGCCTTTTTTCGCAGTACTTAATGCCACGATAGGATCACCCGGAATTGGATGACAACATTGAGCAAAAGACGCTTTCATTTCACCATCTCGGCTTAACGTTAGTGTACTTTGTGTGTTTTCAGAAACACCATCCACATCAATTTCAATAGCTTCATCCATTAATTGGTGAGCAATAACGCTCGACATTTGATTGCCCACACCTATTTCCTCAAAAAGCTCATTGAGGCTTGAGAGATTCAATTCATTCAATACTGCTTGGATTTTCTCTTCAGAAACTTCAGAGAGATAATGTGGTTTCAACGCCATTTCCAACTGTTTTTTACCAGTTTGAACGGCATCATCTGCACGCAATAATTTTAAGAAATGACGGATACGAGTTCTTGCTCGAGCGGTCACTACAAAGTTTAACCAGCTAACGCTTGGATGAGTATTTTCGCTGGTTACAATCTCAACGGTTTGACCAGATTCTAAAGCTTGTGATAATGGATAAGGTTTATGCTCTACTACAGCCGCAACACAGTGATTTCCCACATCAGAATGCACTGCATAAGCAAAATCGACAGCTGTTGCGCCCATTGGTAATTCAACGATACGACCTTTCGGTGTAAAGACATAGATTTCTTTTGGGAAAAACTCTGATTTTACATTTTCAATAAACTCAAAGGAGTTACCCACGTTTTGTTGAATATCCACTAAACTTTGTAACCAACGTTGTGCGCGTACTTGAGCCGTGGTGCTATCGTTTTTACCACCTTCTTTATATACCCAATGAGCGGTAATGCCCATTTCAGCAACCTGTTCCATTTCTTCAGTCTGAAGATGAACTTCCACAGGCACCCCATGAGGGCCAATCATAGACGTTTGTAGTGCTTGATAGCCATTTGCACGTGGCACAGCAATATAATCTTTCACTTTACCAGGGCGAGGCTTATACAAACTATGCAGTTGCCCCAATCCTCGATAGCAATCATCAACCGAATTCACAATAACGCGGAAAGCATAAATATCCATAATAGAATGGAATTTCTGATCTTTCATGCGCATTTTTTGATAGATTTTATAGAGATGTTTTTCACGTCCCCAAATACGACTTGGAATACCTGTATCCTTAAGGCGTTGTGAAATATCATTAGAAATACGTTGGATCAACTCTTGACGAGAACCACGAGCCTGTTCGACAAATTTTTTAAGTACTTCATAACGGCGAGGATGCATTGCTTCAAAAGATAAATCTTCTAATTCATTCTTGATATGCTCAATGCCTAAACGGTGGGCTAATGGACAGTAAATCTCTAGAGTTTCTTTTGCAATACGACGACGTTTGTCTGGACGTAGTGCTCCCAACGTTCGCATATTATGGGTACGGTCAGCCAGTTTGATTAAGACAACGCGAATATCTCGAGTCATCGCTAAAATCATTTTGCGGAAGTTTTCAACCTGCGCTTCTTGACGGGTACGGAATTTCAATTTATCTAGTTTAGATACGCCGTCAACAATTTCGGCTACGCTAGCACCAAATTCATCTTTTAATTGGGATTCAGTATAAGGGGTATCTTCGATAACATCATGCAATAACGCAGCCATGATTGCTTCATGGTCTAAATGCATTTCTGCAATGATTGAGGCTACCGCAACAGGGTGAGTAATGTAAGGTTCGCCGCTTGAGCGAAATTGTCCTTCGTGAGCATCTCGCGCAATGACGAATGCACGTTTGATTAATTCAATTTTATCGGCGGGCAAATACCCCTGAATAATTCGATCTAAATCTGCAAACAATTCCAAAGGACACCTGACTTTTTGTAGAGAGAAAGACTAGGCGATCAAAATAGCTTTAATTTTGACCGCACTTTAATGAGATTATTCTGCGATTAACGCTACAGCCACTTCTTCGTTACGTTGAGAAGCTGCCGCATCTAAATACTCTTTTGCATCCATGATTTCTTGGTTGATTAACCCTTTTTCGATTTCACGTAATGCGATTACAGTTGGTTTATCGTTCTCTTCCGGCACTAACGGCTCACTTTGATGTAACTCTAATTGTCTCGCACGACGAGCGGCGGTTAAAATTAAATCAAAACGGTTACCAATTTTTTCTACTGCATCTTGCACAGTCACTCGAGCCATGTTTTACTCCGATGTTAAAAATAATGTCTATAAAGGGAAAATATTGTACTCAATTCAAGCTTATTTTGCTAGTAGCTGATGAATTAAGTCTGCATTTTCTGTTTGTTGATAAGCTTTGGTCAAGCGTTCTGCCTGCAAAATGCTTTGTAAATCTGCCAATGCCTGTTCAAAATTATCATTCACAATAACGTAATCATATTCATCATAATGCGAAATTTCGCTGATTGCTTTTGACATTCGCTCAACAATGACCTCTTTGCTATCCTGTCCGCGTCCAACCAAGCGACGCTCCAACTCTGGCAATGATGGAGGCAAAATAAAAATGCTTTTTACAGAAGGTACTTTTTGACGAATTTGCTGCGCACCTTGCCAGTCAATATCTAAAAACACATCAATGCCTTTTGCTAAGTTTTCTTCAATTGCTGGCAATGAAGTGCCGTAATAATTGCCACCAAACACTTTTGCATATTCTAAGAAGTGACCTTTTTCAATTAAGGTTTCAAATTCTTCTACTGAAACAAAATAATAATGCACACCATGATTTTCACCTGGTCGAGGTAAACGCGTTGTGTGTGAAATGGATACCATTTTTTTCGTGCCTTGATTTTTTTCTAATAACGCGGAAATTAATGATGACTTGCCCGCCCCACTCGGTGCAGAAAGAATGTATAAATTACCTTGAGACATAATTGAAACCTCTTCTTGTTGTTTGTTTTTATTATACAAAAAGAAAATGAAAAGTGCGGTCAAATTTTCATTTGTTTTACCAAATTGTTAAAAAGTGATCGAGATCACAAAAAAGTGGTATATACCCTTTTTTTTATCAAAATGCCCATGCTCTAATCCATGAGAACTCGGTAGAGCAACGATTTTGTTTAACTTAAAAAAATAGAAGGTGAAAATCTTATGGCTATTAAAATTGGTATCAACGGTTTCGGCCGTATCGGTCGTATCGTATTCCGTGCAGCACAACATCGCGATGACATCGAAGTTGTAGGTATCAACGACTTAATCGACGTTGAATACATGGCTTACATGTTGAAATACGATTCAACTCACGGTCGTTTTGACGGTACTGTTGAAGTTAAAGACGGTAACTTAGTCGTAAACGGTAAAACTATCCGTGTTACTTCTGAACGTGATCCTGCAAACCTTAACTGGGGTGCGATCGGCGTTGATGTTGCAGTTGAAGCAACAGGTTTATTCTTAACTGATGAAACAGCACGCAAACACATCACTGCTGGTGCGAAAAAAGTCGTATTAACAGGTCCTTCTAAAGATAGCACACCAATGTTCGTACGTGGTGTAAACTTCGGTGCATACGCTGGTCAAGACATCGTGTCTAACGCTTCTTGTACTACAAACTGTTTAGCACCTTTAGCACGTGTTGTTCACGAAACTTTCGGTATCAAAGATGGTTTAATGACCACTGTTCACGCAACCACAGCAACTCAAAAAACTGTTGATGGTCCATCAGCTAAAGACTGGCGCGGTGGTCGTGGTGCGGCACAAAACATCATCCCTTCATCTACCGGTGCAGCGAAAGCTGTGGGTAAAGTATTACCTGCATTAAACGGTAAATTAACTGGTATGGCGTTCCGTGTTCCTACTCCAAACGTTTCTGTAGTTGACTTAACTGTAAACTTAGAAAAACCAGCAACTTACGAACAAATCAAACAAGCAATCAAAGATGCAGCTGAAGGTAAAACTTTCAACGGCGAATTAAAAGGCGTTTTAGGTTACACTGAAGATGCAGTAGTTTCTACAGACTTCAACGGTTGTACTTTAACTTCTGTATTTGATGCTGATGCGGGTATCGCATTAACTGATTCTTTCGTTAAATTAGTATCTTGGTACGATAACGAAACTGGTTACTCAAACAAAGTATTAGACTTAGTTGCACACATTTACAACTACAAAGGCTAATCAAAATTGCTAAAAAATTAACCGCTCTTTTTAGAGCGGTTTGTTTAGTTCTAATCCTTTGAC
>CBCSVJ010000090.1:0-5461 GCA_965143545.1 uncultured Haemophilus sp.
TTTTATTGGTGCTTGATGGCGTGACGGATCCCCATAACCTAGGAGCCTGTTTACGTACTGCGGATGCAGCTGGTGTGAGTGCAGTCATCGTGCCAAAAGATAAATCGGCTCAACTTACCTCTATCGCACGTAAAGTGGCTTGCGGCGCTGCGGAGACTGTACCATTAATTCGTGTGACTAACTTAGCACGTACTTTGCGAGATCTACAACAAAACCATAATATTTGGGTGGTGGGTACAGCTGGCGAAGCAACAGAAACCATTTATCAAAGTAAACTTACTGGTTCTCTTGCTTTAGTGATGGGAGCCGAAGGTGAAGGCATGCGTCGCCTTACCCGTGAGCACTGCGATCAACTCATTAGTATTCCAATGGCGGGCTCAGTTTCATCTCTGAATGTTTCTGTTGCGACTGGTGTATGTTTATTTGAAATTGTGAGACAACATCTTGCCGCCTAAAAACGCGTGAAAAAATAACCACACTTGATATAAAAAATGCCGACAAATCATTGTCGGCATTTTTGTTATTTGGAAATGCTTTTCCCTAACAGTATGGAGAACACTAAAGTACATAATGCAGGCACCAACCAAGCTAATCCTTGTGAGTAAAGCGGGAAATGAATCATGACTTGATGCAACCCTTCAGGCAAAACATCTAAGTTTTTCAAACTATCAACCAAACTAAAACAAACTGTCACAAAGATGGTCACGTAATAGCTCAATCGAATAGAAGGCAATTTATTGCGCACAAGCTGTAAAACCACTAACATGATCGCCATTGGGTAAATCAACAACAAGGCTGGAATTGTCACTCGGAGTAATTTTGTTAAGCCATATTGTGAAATGATTGTCGTCATTGCAGTGAAGAAGACAATCCAAAATGGATAAGAAAAACGTGTTGAAAACTTGGAGAAATAATCACCACAAGCACTGGTTACGCCCACTAATGTAGTTAAGCTTGCTAAAGTGATAATACCCGCCATAATCCAGGTTCCCGCCGTGCCGAATAAACTATTCACATAACGAGAGAAAATTTGGCCGCCATTTGTTGCACCTTGTGCCACCGCATCAGAAGTCGCGCCTAAGTAGAATAAAGAAAAATATAAGCAACCTAATAAGACGACTGATACCAAACCCGCTGAAATCGTATATTGAACAATCTTTTGTGGATTGGTCACATTTTTGGCAGACAACGCCCGTGCAACAATACCACCAAAGGCAATCGCAGCCAGAACATCCATCGTTTGATAACCACTAATTAATCCTGTAGTTAATGCTAAATTCTCGGCATACGTCTGCGATGGGGCTACAATGTCAGAAAGAGGTGAAACAAAAACCGTGATCCCAACAACGAGTAATAATACCAACAATGCCGGCGTCATCACTTCACCCACCGTTGAAATAATGGTACTTGGGCGAATCATGAATCCCATGGCGATAATATTAAAGATCACAGAGAAAATCAGACGTGTCGTCGCACTATCTTCAACGAGCCCCAATGGTAACCATGCCATTTCATAAGCGACATTGGTAATTCGAGGCATGGCAAAGGTTGAACCGATGACTAAATAAAGAATAGTTAAAAAGGATACGCCTGCCCACTTGGGTAAGTCCTTAGTCAGTTCTTCGCCACGTCCTAACACTGACACAACAACCAATGTAATAAATGGCATGAGTACGCCTGTTATCACAAACCCTAGCGAAGCCGTTGCCCAATGGTTACCTGCGGAGTACCCCTCCATCGGTGGGAAAATAATATTTCCCGCACCTAAAAATAAAGCAAAAATCATCATACCTAATACGATGATGTCTTTTTTTGAAAACATAAGTATTCTCGAATAAATAAATTTTAAGAATTCTACTATTAAATTGTTTTTTATTCCAAAAATGAAAATAAATTTTGTGAAATAGATCACGAAATCTATCACATTCCGATTAAATCACACATTATCCAAAGCCTATTTTTCCTAAATTAGTAAATTTGTGATAGTATCCAAGCTTTATTATTTTTTATTACTTTTTTAGGAGAGAATGAATGAATAAACTGAGCTTGATTCAACAAATTCAGCGTTTTTTCAAATTGGAATCAGCTGGCGGAATTTTATTACTTTTTTCAGCGGTAGTCGCAATGCTATTAGCCAATTCACCGCTCAATCAAAACTATAACGACTTTTTAAACTTACCAGTCAGCATTCAAGTAGGGACTTTTTCTATCGATAAAACCTTAATTCACTGGATCAACGATGGTTTTATGGCGGTATTCTTTGTTTTAGTGGGAATGGAAGTCAAAAGAGAATTATTTGAGGGCTCCCTTTCAAGCTATCAACAAGCGGTTTTCCCTGCCATTGCTGCAGTTGGCGGAATGGTTATTCCTGCCTTGGTTTATATTTTTATTGCACAACAAGATCCTACTTTAGCCGATGGTTGGGCAATCCCAATGGCGACAGACATTGCCTTTGCACTGGGCATCATGGCGTTATTAAGTAAACAAGTGCCACTCCCACTAAAAATCTTTTTACTTGCTTTAGCCATCATTGATGACTTAGGTGCAATTGTCGTGATTGCACTCTTCTTCTCCCATGGATTAAGCGTGCAAGCACTCGCCTTTGCTGCCATTGCAATTGCTGTACTTATCGCATTAAATCGCTTTAAAGTGACCGCACTTTGTGCCTATATGGTGGTGGGAACAATCTTGTGGGCTTCGGTATTAAAATCAGGCGTACACGCTACACTTGCAGGCGTTATCATCGGTTTTTGTATTCCATTGAAAGGCAAAAATGGCGAAACACCGTTACATGACTTTGAGCACATTCTTGCGCCTTGGTCATCCTTTGTTATCCTGCCATTATTCGCTTTTGCCAATGCGGGGGTAAGTTTTGATGGTATCGACTCAAGCATGCTTTCATCACCATTATTATTTGCGATTTCTTTAGGCTTAATTATCGGAAAACCACTTGGTGTATTTGGTTTCAGCTATCTTTCCGTTAAACTGGGCATTGCAAAACTTCCGCAAGGCATCAACTTCAAACAAATTTTTGCCGTAGCGATTTTATGTGGTATCGGTTTCACCATGTCAATGTTCTTAGCTAGCCTAGCCTTTAATGCTGATGCGGGTGAAAGCATTAATGCCCTTTCTCGATTAGGGATCTTATTAGGGTCCACTGTTTCTGCGATTGTGGGGTATATGGCGTTAAAAGCCACAACAAGGTTACCGAAATAATCACGTCTTAATAAAAAATCCTTTGCCACTTTAGCAAAGGATTTTCTTTTTTATTCAAAAAGTCTTTTAAGTTCTTTCTCGTAGAGATAAATATTCATTGGATTTGTTGGCAGTAACGAATCGAGATATTCATTTGCACGTTTTACATATTTATCATGATTTTTATCGTGGTTTTCAATCACATCAAGTAAAACTTTTGCGCCCTCAAATGCATCAAATTCATTGTAGTAATACCCGACACCTTTTGGTAATAACTTGGAGTTATGAATAAAAGGATAGCCACCATATAACGCATCATTGTAAGCATAATTCAGACCATTTTCCCATTGGTGGCTTAATACTACATCAACATAACGGGTGAGAAAATCAGGCATTTGATAACGCCCTTCTACTGTCATCACATCGTCTTTTACAAGATTAGTTCGACCAATAAAATTAAAAAATGTTGGATTATCTCTTTTATCGTAAGTATTACACATATAAACATTCTTAATTTTTTCTGGCGCTTCTCTATAAGCCTGCTCTGCAATTAAAATAGGAATAAAACTGGTTTTCACTACATTAATATTTGCTTCAAAAGATGCAATACGTTTTGCTTTTTTCTCAGCATCTGGTTTATAACCAAAAATAAGATTGTGCTGATCCTTGATTCGTTTAATTACTTTATCACAAAATACTGGTGACCAAATTGCAGGCACAACATAAGTAGAACAGCGATACATAATAGAAAAATAAGATTTACAAGTATTTTCATGTTGTGGAATCATCCATACAGCATCAAATAATGTACCATTAAATACTCTGCCCGCTTCCTTCTCAAAAAGGAAGTTTTCCACATCCATAATAAAATCATTGCCCATTTTATAACAAACGACTTTACCACCATGCTCATGCATACGGCTAACTTGATGAGGTTCAATAACTAATGTACCTTCAATTAATACATCTAATTGATCAATGACATCTTCAATATAGGCATATTTAAGATTCAATCCATCTAACATAAAACCATCTGGAGGAGTAGTTCGTTTTTCTGGTCCCCAAGAAACAAAAACAACATCTTCCACCATAGATGAATGTTGAAATAGATGAAAAAGATGGATCGCATTTTGATTAGCACCATTTGCCCAAATGTCGGTTACTTTTGACTCTAGATTAAACGTGATCCCAATTTTATATTTACGCATGCTTTTTTCCTTCTTCTATTACCTAAATTATCTAAAAGTATGGCCAAAAATAAAACTGTTTTTCAATAAGTTAAATAATAAAAATCACTCGGATAATTCCTACCCGGGTGATTTATTTAGTTTAGTCGATCATTACCATTGATAACCTACACCGGCACCGACATTGTAATCACCTTGTGTAGTTGCGGCTCCGCTCATTTTGAAGATAACTTTATTGTTATCACTCGCACGGGAGTAACCTACTGCAACGGCACTTTCACCTTTGTAATTACCGACTCCAAGGCCAACCATTGAACCGCCTGGTTTAGTCACTTGTGGAATATTCGCTGCAGCAGTTGCCCCTGCGATACCACCACGAAGTTTCTTATCAGTTTTCTTCAATTCGCTACGAACGGCACCAACAGAACGATCAACATATTGTTTATTCGTCGCATCCGTACCACGAACTGGATCTGCAACATTAGTGATTCGACGTTCATTACCGACCGAACCAACTGAAACGGTATTGGCTTCATTCGCTACAGAGCCTTGACCAATCGCTACTGAGTTATTCGCAGTTGCTTTCGCACCCTGCCCCACAGCGGTTGAGTTTTTACCTGAAGCTTGAGAGTTATTACCTAATGCAGTGCCATTTTCGCCACTTGCATTTGATCCATAACCAACCGCTGTTGCGTCTTTACCTTTCGCTTTCGCACTATCACGTTTGCTGGTGTTATCCGCTGCAAATGCGGTTTTACCATCTTTGCTAATCAAGCCTGAATCTTCAATACGTTTTGCTGAACTTTCTGCTGCGGTTGCAGAAGATGCTGCCGCAGTAGCTGAACTTGCTGAAGACTTCGCTGATTTATCCGCTTCGGTTGCAGAAGATGCTGAAGATTTCGCTGATTTATCCGCTTCGACTGCAGAGCTTGCGGAAGACTTCGCGGATTTATCTGCTTCGACTGCAGAGCTTGCTGAAGATTTTGCAGATTTATCTGCTTCAGTTGCTGACGATGCTGAAGACTTCGCGGATTTATCTGCTTCAGTTGCTGACGATGCTGAAGACTTCGCTGATTTAT
>CBCSVJ010000091.1:0-5358 GCA_965143545.1 uncultured Haemophilus sp.
AGAGAAAATATGACCGCACTTAATGTATTAATTTATCCAGATGATCACCTTAAGATTGTTTGTGAGCCAGTTACAGAAGTCAATGATGACATTCGCAAAATTGTAGATGATATGTTTGATACGATGTACCAAGAAGAAGGGATTGGTCTTGCCGCTCCACAGGTAGATATCTTGCAACGTATTATTACGATTGATATTGAAGGTGACAAACAAAATCAATTAGTGTTGATCAATCCAGAAATTTTGGCTTCTGAAGGTGAAACAGGCATTGAAGAAGGTTGTTTATCTATTCCTGGATTCCGTGCCTTAGTGCCCCGTAAAGAAAAAGTCACGGTAAAAGCCTTAGACCGTAATGGAAAAGAATTTACGCTTGATGCAGATGGTTTATTAGCGATCTGTATTCAGCATGAAATCGATCATTTAAACGGTATTTTATTTGTTGATTATCTTTCACCGTTGAAACGTCAACGTATCAAAGAAAAATTAGTGAAATATAAAAAACAAATTGCAAAACAATAATCAAAAGTGCAGTATAAAATGACCGCACTTTTCCTATCAACGCCATAACGTAGAACATTATGAAACCATTGAATATCATCTTTGCCGGTACGCCGGACTTCGCAGCACAACATCTTGCTGCACTTTTAAATTCTCATCACAATATTATTGCTGTTTATACGCAGCCAGATAAACCGGCTGGTCGAGGTAAAAAATTACAGGCGAGTCCTGTAAAGCAATTAGCTGAACAGCATCAAATTCCTGTTTATCAACCAAAATCCTTACGTAAAGAAGAAGCACAAGCTGAGCTTAAAGCGTTAAATGCTGATGTAATGGTTGTTGTCGCTTATGGTTTGATTTTACCTCAAGCAGTGTTGGATATGCCTCGTTTAGGTTGTCTAAATGTGCATGGTTCTCTTTTGCCACGTTGGCGTGGTGCTGCACCTATTCAGCGATCTATTTGGGCAGGGGATCAACAAACTGGTGTGACAATTATGCAAATGGATGCCGGCTTAGATACTGGTGATATGTTGTACAAAGTGTATTGCGATATTGATGTGCAAGAAACTTCTGCTTCGCTTTACCATAAAATAGCTGAAATTGCGCCATCTGCATTGATTGATGTTTTGGATCATTTGGAAGAAGGGAAATTCATTGCAGAAAAACAAGATGATAGCCAAAGTAACTATGCAGAGAAACTTTCTAAAGAAGAGGCTAAATTAGATTGGTCGCTATCGGCAGCACAGCTTGAACGCAATATTCGAGCGTTTAATCCTTGGCCAATTAGTTTCCTACAATTAACCGATGAACAAGGTAATGAACAAACCCTAAAAGTTTATGCTGCTGCCGTGTTGCCACATGTGGATAAACCAGTTGGGACGATTTTAAGTGTCGATAAAAAAGGTATCCAGATTGCCACGAAAGAAGGCGTTTTAAATTTATTGCAACTTCAGCCTGCAGGCAAGAAACCTATGTCTGTGCAAGACTTCCTCAATGGTCGAGCAGATTGGTTCCAGGTTGGTAAGGTTTTAAACTAATGGTATTTCAACGCAAAAAAACGGGAAAATCGACCGCACTTTCGGTACGTGCTATTGCTGCTCAAGTGATTTTACAGGTTTTAGATCAAGGTAAGTCCTTATCAACGTTGCTTCCTGAAGTGCAATCGCAGGTAAAACCACAGGATTTACCTTTATTACAGGAAATCACCTTTGGTATTTGTCGCGTATTGCCTCGTTTAGAAAATATTATAAAAAAACTATTAGATAAGCCATTGAAGGGTAAAACCCGCATCGTGCACTGCTTGCTATTGGTGGGATTGTACCAATTACTTTATATGCGCATTCCGGCTCACGCTGCTGTGGATGAAGTGGTGAACGCTACAAAATCATTGAAATCGGATAGCTTCCGTGGTTTGGTTAATGGTGTACTGCGTCGCTTCTTACGGGAACAAGAAGATATTCTTGCTGTAGTAGATAAAAATTGGCAAACGCTTCATCCTGAATGGTTTGTGAATAAAATCAAAAAAGCTTATCCGAATTGGCGTGACATTATTGAGGCGAATAACCAAAAGCCACCAATGTGGTTACGGGTCAATCAACAGCAAAATAACACGAAAACTTACCGCACTTTATTGGAAGAGCAAGAGATAGTCTCATTTGAATGTGATAATCCACATGATTTACGTTTAGCTCAACCGCTTTCTGTCTCAAAATTACCAAATTTTGAACAAGGCGCAGTGACAGTTCAGGATTTCAATGCGCAGTGGTCGGCCTTATTGCTTGAGCCACAAAATGATGAATTAATTTTAGATGCTTGCGCGGCGCCAGGTGGGAAGACTACACATATTTTAGAGATGGCACCGCAAGCGAAAGTGATTGCGCTTGATGTGGAGGCTCATCGCTTAAAACGTGTTGAAGAAAATCTTGCCCGTTTGAATCAACAGGCGATTGTCGTTTGTGGTGATGCGACCGAGCCTGAAAAGTGGCTCTCAGAAATAGGTTTAAGTGGTGCATCCTTTGATCGTATTTTATTAGATGCACCTTGCTCAGCAACGGGCGTGATTCGTCGTCATCCAGATATTAAATGGTTACGTCAAGAAACGGATATTACTCAATTGGTTGCCTTGCAAGGACAAATTCTAAAAGCACTTTGGGCAAAATTAAAACCTAATGGTATTTTGCTTTACGCGACTTGCTCTGTGCTTCCTGATGAGAACAGTCAGCAAATACAGCATTTTTTAGCTGAAACACCCGATGCAGAATTAATGCCATTGCCGTTTGAACAAACGGAAAATACGATTGGAATCCAATTCCTGCCACAAGAGAATGGCGGGGATGGGTTCTATTATGCAAAATTGAGAAAACGGTCAGCTTAAATGAATTTGCCTTTAATTGATGTCGTCATTCCTTGCTATAACACTGAACAAACGCTTGTTCGTGCAGTAGAGTCTGTGTTGCAGCAAAATAATCTTGGTCACCTTTGGTTGATTGATGATGCGTCGACAGATAATACATTTGCATTAGCCTTACAGCTTGCAGAACAATATCCTGACAGAATCTCTATCGAGCAAATGCCGAAAAATAGTGGTGTAGCGATGACTCGAAATTGGGGTGCGATGCTTTCGGCTAAAAGTGCGGTTGATTTTGTCGCATTTTTAGATGCAGATGATGCATATGAACCGGGAGCATTAGAAGTGGCGGCGGCAACCTTTCATTTTCAGCCAGATACTTCGCTAGTGAGATTAGCGTTAAAGCCGATAAATTTAGCTCAACGCTATGCGGAACACCCTAATTTTGATCAGGCATGGCAATATATGCGCATGACCTGCGGGGGAAATGTTGTTTTTAATAAAGCTTTTTTCTTAGCGTGCGGCGGATTTCCAACACATCAATTATTCCGAGAGCTCGGCGGTGAAGATGGCGCTTTAGGCATTGCAACAACTAAAACAGCAAAAGTAGCCACATTATTTGAAGATGTAGGCGTGTTGCATTTTTGTCGAGAAGGTATGCATGCAGAACGTTTACTCGATGGCCTGTTATTTGGTAAACAAGATCCAGCGATTACAGCCGAAAAAATGGCAGAAGCAGAACAAGTAACATCGACTATTTGTCGCCGTATTGAGGCATTAAAGTGCGGTCTAAATTCAGCTGAAATTGGTATCCGACCTTTGGTTGTGGAGAGAACAGAATGAAAATAATCATTTTAGGTGCAGGGCAAGTAGGTACAACACTTGCGGCAAATTTAGTGAGTGAAGATAACGACATCACACTGGTAGATAATGAATCTCAACATCTGCAGAATTTACAAGATAAGCATGATTTACGCGTAGTTAAAGGTTCCCCTTCTTCACCTAAGGTTTTACGTGATGCGGGCGCGGCCGATGCAGATTTGATGATTGCCGTAACAGCATCAGATGAAATTAATATGATTGCTTGCCAGTTGGGATATACCCTTTTCAATACCCCAACACGTATTGCGCGTATTCGTAATGCGGAATATTTGCGTGAGAAAGATAAATTATTTAATAATGAAAACGTACCCATCGATCATCTTATTTCACCAGAAAATTTAGTTACGGATGAGATTACGCGTTTAATTGCTTATCCAGGCGCGTTGCAAGTGGCACATTTTGCCAATAATCGAATTAGCATTGTGGTTGTAAAAGCCTATTACGGTGGTCCTTTAGTAGGTTATGCGTTATCCGCTTTTAAAGAGCATATGCCGCACATTGATTGCCGTATCATTTCAATTTTACGTAATGATAGATTAATTCGTCCGCAAGGCTCAACCATTATTGAGGCAGGCGATGAAATCACGTTTATTTGTGCAACAGAACACATTAAAGCAGTGATGAGTGAGTTGCAACGCCTTGAGAAAACCTACAAACGTATCATGATCGTTGGCAGCGGGAATATTGCCTCAGGTGTGGCAAAACAGCTAGAAGATAAGTATCAAGTAAAACTCATTGAGCGTGATGGAGAAAAAGCGAAAGTTTTAGCAGAAAGACTCTCTAAAACCCTGGTTTTCCATGGTGATGCTTCTGATCAAAATTTACTTTTTGAAGAGCATATTGAGAGCGTTGATGTCTTTTTATCTCTAAGTGCGGATGATGAAGCCAATATTATGTCGGCGTTACTGGCAAAACGCCTAGGGGCTAAAAAAGCCATGGTGCTTATTCAACGAATGGCATATATCAATTTGATTCAGGGCGGAACCATTGATATTGCGGTTTCACCACAACAAGCGACAATCTCAGCGTTATTAGGCCATGTACGTAAAGGGGATATCAAAAATGTGGCCTCTTTGCGTCATGGTACTGCAGAAGCCATTGAACTTGTTGTACATGGCGATGCGACAACATCCAATGTGGTAGGAAGACAAATTGGCGATATTAAGCTGCCTGTAGGGGCGATGATTGCGGCAATTTTACGTAAAAATGAAGTAATCATTGCTCGTCGTCAGGTTGTTATTGAAGAAGGCGATAATGTGATTGTTTATATTAATGACAAGAAATCTGTGTCAGAAATTGAAAAATTATTCCAACCAAGTGCATTTTTTATTTAAATAACAGTTTACTTTTTAATCTGAAAACCTATAATACGCACTCTTTTAATTTTTTAAACCAACACAAAAGGAAATTTTATGAGCTTTCTTAAAGAATTCCGCGAATTCGCAATGCGCGGCAACGTAGTAGATATGGCAGTCGGTGTGATCATCGGTGGTGCTTTTGGTAAAATCGTGAGCTCACTTGTAGCTGACGTAGCAATGCCTGTATTAGGTATTTTAACTGGTGGTGTGGATTTCAAAGATTTAAAAATCACATTAGCAGAAGCAGTAGGTGAAACCCCAGCAGTAACCTTA
>CBCSVJ010000092.1:0-5338 GCA_965143545.1 uncultured Haemophilus sp.
AATGGGGACGGGAATGCACAGAACTTCCAGCATTTATCATTAAACGTTTACCTGTTCGTTATACCTATGATAACAACTATTTCTATGATACTTATCAAGGTATTCCAATTGGTGGTTATACAGGTATTTTTGAACGAATGTTAGAAGGTATTGAAGTAAAATTGAATATCGATTTCTTTGCGGAGCGTGAATATTACGAAAGTTTAGCAGAGAAGATTGTGTTTACAGGAATGATTGATGAATATTTTGGTTATCAATTCGGAAAACTAGAGTACCGTAGTTTGCGTTTTGATAATGACGTATTAGATGTTCCGAATTATCAGGGAAATGCAGTAGTAAATTATACGGAAGCTAAAGTGCCTTATACCCGTATCATCGAACATAAACACTTCGAATATGGTACGCAAGCTAAAACGGTAATCACTCGTGAATATTCAAAAGAATATGAAGAAGGAGATGAACCGTATTATCCAATAAATGATCAAAGAAATAATGAACTTTATACTAAATATAAGGAATTAGCTGATAATCAGACTAATGTAATATTTGGTGGTCGGTTAGCTCAGTATAAATATTTTGATATGCATAATATTATTGCTGAAGCCTTGGCATGTGCAGCTAAAGAGTTAAATTAGATAAGGATTGATATGCATCGAATAACATTATCAAAAATATTTCTTTGGTTTGGTGATTTTTTTGCTTTTTTTTCCTCTTTTTTTATTTCATTGATGTTATTACCTTTTATCAATGATAATCAAATTGCTTTTCCCAAAGAGGAGCTAGATGAATATATTTTTATTCATCTTGTGATTTCTCTTGGGTGTGTATTCTGGTTTTGGGTTCATTTACGTCACTATACATATAGAAAGCCTTTTTGGTTTGAACTTAAAGAAATATTTAGAACCTTGGTTATATTTTTTGTTATAGAGCTAGCAATTATAGCTTTCTCCAAACTTTATGTATCTAGAACATTGTGGATGTTAACTTGGTTTTGGGCTTTGATTTTAGTGCCTATAGTTAGAATTTTTTTTAAGAAATTACTTTTAAAACTAAATTTATACCAAAAAGATACAGTTATTATTGGTAGCGGTCAAAATGCAAAGGATGTATATAGAGCTTTAGCCGATGAATCTTATTTAGGATTTAGTCTTTGTTATTTTGTTTCATCGGATATTATTCCAGAAAATGGTAAAAATGAAATTAAAGTAATTGATGCAAGGAATAAGGATATAATTTCGCTTCAGCAACTCGATACCAAGGCAGTTCAGTTTATATTAGCTTTAGATGATGAGATGATATTAGATTCTTGGTTAAGATATTTAGCTCTGAATAAATATCGTTCGGTTTCAGTTATACCTAATATTAGAGGCATACCATTGTATGGTACAGATATGTCTTTCTTATTTAGTCATGAAATGTTGTTACTGAGAGTCAATAACAATCTTGCAAAGCGTTCCTCTCGTATTTTAAAAAGAATAATGGATGTTTTGGGATCTTTAGGCATTATCATTCTACTTTCTCCTGTATTGCTTTATCTATATTTTTCAGTAAAAAAAGATGGAGGAAATGCGATTTATGGACATCCTAGAATTGGTCGTAATGGAAAGATATTTAAGTGCTTAAAATTTAGGTCTATGGTTGTAAATTCTAAAGAAGTGTTAGATGAATTGCTAAGAACTGATCCTGAAGCAAGAGCAGAATGGGAGAAAGATTTTAAATTAAAGAATGATCCCCGTATTACTAAAATTGGGGCCTTTATTCGCAAGACAAGTTTAGATGAATTACCTCAATTATTTAATGTTTTAAAAGGCGAAATGAGTTTAGTTGGGCCTCGCCCAATTGTTGCTGATGAGCTAGAACGTTATCAGGATGATGTTGAGTATTACCTTATGGCAAAACCAGGAATGACAGGGTTGTGGCAAGTGAGTGGCCGTAATGATGTGGATTATAATACTCGTGTTTATTTCGATTCTTGGTATGTAAAAAATTGGTCACTTTGGAATGATATCGCTATTTTGTTTAAAACAGTGAATGTCGTTTTGAAAAAAGATGGAGCCTATTAACTATATGATTGAGATAGATGTTTGAATGACATTTATGATGATATGGAAACATTTACTCTCGCGATATAGATAAGAAATTTAAATATTAAATGAATCAGAAAAATTTAATTTTGAAACAAAGAATACTTTATTTTGATATTTTGAATATCTTAGCCTGCTTTGCGGTGTTATCGTTACATCATAATGGGATTGTTCATAATTTTAATGTAAATACATTAGCATGGAAACAATCATTGATGTTCGAGGTGTTATTCTATTGGGCTGTGCCTATTTTTTTTATGCTAACAGGTGCTACATTATTTGGATATCGAAATAAATATTCAACTCAGGATTTCTTTAAAAAGAGAGTTTTTAGAGCAATAGTTCCCTTCATTATATGGAGTATTATTTTACTATTCCACTCGTGGTTAGTGGGAAAGTTCGCATATAAGAATATCAATGAAGTTTTAAGTGCTATTATTACAACAAGAATATACCATGGTGATATATATTGGTTCTTTATCCCTCTGATATCATTGTATTGTTTTATACCCGTATTATCCTTGCTAAAGGATAACAGGAACATCTTGTGGTATATGGCTATTTTTTTATTTGTTACTCATTCTTGTTTGCCATTACTCTTTCTATCTTTAGGTGTTAAATATAATAATTCATTATCATTTCCAGTTGCTGGATATGTGTTATTTCTAATTTTAGGTTACCTTTTTTCTACAATCGAGTTATCTAGAAAGCAAAGGATTATAATTTATTTACTTGGCCTGATATCTGCATTTATTAGATATGCTGGAACCTATTATTATTCTTTAGAGCAAGGAAAGATTGATAAGTTTCTGTTTGGTTATATACAATTTCATTCTGTATTATTAGCCTTGGCAGTATTTGTTCTAGTTAAAGAAATAGGAAAATATGTCGAATCTGTTAAGATCGCAAACTTTCTTGCCGTTTTATCATCATGTAGTTTGGGGATTTATTTAATTCATAAGCTAGCGATGTCTTATGAATTGTATTTTCTACAAATTACAGCTGATAATGTTTATTGGCGCTTTGCTGGGGCTTTTTTGACCTACTTTGTATGCCTAAGTGTAGTGTTAGTTATAAAAAGAATTCCTTATTTGAGGGTTATTTTTCCATAAGCTATGAATATCCTCATCACTGGCGGTTCTGGTTTCATCGGTTCCGCCCTTATTCGATATATCATTAATCAGACTCAGGATTCTGTTATCAATGTTGATAAGCTGACCTATGCCGCAAATCAATCAGCATTAGAAAAAGTAGAAAATAATCCTCGTTATGTCTTTGAAAAAGTTGATATTTGTGATCTTAAGGCTCTAGAACGTATTTTTAACAAATATCAGCCAGATGCGGTGATGCATTTGGCGGCAGAAAGTCATGTTGATCGTTCTATTACAGGATCGGCTGATTTTATTCAAACCAATATTGTTGGTACTTATACATTGTTAGAGATTGCTAAGAATTATTGGCATACCTTAGACGAAGCTAAAAAAATGACCTTTCGATTCCACCATATTTCTACAGATGAAGTGTATGGGGATTTATCCCTTTCTGAGCCTGCCTTTACTGAACATTCCCCTTATCATCCGAGTAGTCCTTATTCGGCCTCAAAAGCGGCGAGTGACCATTTGGTACAGGCTTGGCATCGTACTTATGGTTTGCCGGTGATTATCACAAACAGTTCCAATAACTATGGGGGTTATCAGCATGCTGAAAAGCTTATCCCTTTAATGATTTCAAATGCTGTGATGGGAAAGCCTTTGCCGATTTATGGTGATGGGCAGCAGATTCGTGATTGGTTATTTGTGGAAGATCATGTTCAAGCCTTATATTTAGTTTTAACAAAAGGTCGAGTCGGTGAAAACTATAATATCGGTGGAAATTGTGAAAAAACAAACCTTGAAGTGGTTAAAACAATTTGCCAATTACTCGAAGAACTTGCGCCAAATAAGCCTAATCACATTAAGTATTACGAAGATTTAATTACTTTTGTAAAAGACCGACCAGGGCATGATGTGCGATATTCATTGGATTGTTCTAAAATTCATGCAGAATTAGGTTGGCGACCGCAAATAACCTTTGAACAAGGACTTCGTCAAACGGTAAAATGGTACCTAGAGAATAATAGATAAATAAAGGAGAAGAGCCACATGCAAATTACATTATCGACAGCTCCCGCTTCGGAGAGTTGGGGCAAAAATGCCATTTTAAGTTTTAATCAAGATCAAGCCGTTATTCATCTTAAAGATGATGAAAAATCGAACCTTGTTTTAGTGCAAAAAGCCGCACGTAAGTTACGTGGACAAGGCATTAAAGACGTTGAGCTTGTGGGTGATGCATGGGAATTAGAAAATTGTTGGGCATTTTATCAAGGTTTTTACACGGCGAAGCAAGATTATTCGATTGAGTTTCCTCATTTAGATAATGAGCCACAAGATGAATTATTAGCTCGTATCGAGTGCGGTGATTTTGTGCGTGGCATTATTAATGAACCGGCACAAACCCTTACGCCGGTTAAATTAGCTGAACGCGCAGCTGAGTTTATTTCTAAACAAGCCGAAAGTTATGCCGATAAAAGTGCGGTCAGTTTTCAAATCATTTCTGGTGAAGCGCTAAAAGAGCAAGGCTACCACGGGATCTTTACTGTGGGGCGTGGTTCTATTAATCCACCAGCCATGTTGCAATTAGATTTTAACCCGACTAATGATCCAAATGCGCCAGTATTAGCCTGTTTAGTGGGTAAAGGTATTACTTTTGACAGTGGTGGTTATAGCATCAAACCAAGTGATGGCATGAGCACTATGCGTACTGATATGGGCGGCGCAGCGTTATTAACGGGCGCATTAGGATTTGCTGTTGCACACGGTTTAAATCAACGAGTAAAACTCTATCTATGCTGTGCGGAAAACTTGGTGAGCGGTAATGCGTTTAAATTGGGTGATATCATCACGTATAAAAATGGTGTAACCGCTGAGATTTTAAATACTGATGCGGAAGGGCGTTTAGTATTAGCAGACGGTTTAATTGAGGCCGATAGCCAAAATCCACAATTTATTGTCGATTGTGCAACCTTAACGGGGGCGGCGAAAGTGGCAGTGGGTAATGATTACCACAGCGTGCTTTCTATGGATGATGCGTTGGTAAATAGCCTATTCCAAGCTGCCAAAGAAGAAAATGAACCGTTCTGGCGTTTGCCTTTCGAAGCGTTTCATCGTAGCCAAATCACTTCTTCTTTTGCGGATATTGCCAATACAGGGACTGCG
>CBCSVJ010000093.1:0-5296 GCA_965143545.1 uncultured Haemophilus sp.
CGTGATGATTTCTGTCACGCCAGCATAAATTCGTTTTAAGCGTGTAGGTAAATCCTCTACCTGCGTGCGGATTGCTCCACTACCGAGATATTCTAAATGCCGACCATTTTGTCTAATCACACCATAGCCTGTTACACGAGAACCTGGGTCAATGCCTAAAATAATACTCATAAATTCTCAAAAATAAACGGCCGGTCAATGCCGGCCGTTTTTAGCGTTAATTATTGGTTTGCTTTTGCAGTTGCTTTTGCATCTACATCACAGTTTTTCACAACAATTTTATCTGCTTTTTTGCCTTTGATTAAAAGATTTACTGGCACAACAGAATCAAATTTATCTAAAGTTAAACCACTATCTACGTTCCAAACATATTTGCCTGAAGTAAATGAAGTGAAGTCTTTTTGAGCTGCATCACGAGCAAAATCTTTCGCGATAACTTTGTTACCCACCATCACCATTGCTGCTGTTGGCTCTTGGTTTTCGAATTGATAAACTGCAGTTACAGTTTTCTTGTTACAAGTATAAACTACTGTTTTATCCGTTACAGTAGGTGCTGCAGCTTGCTCTGCTTTGTTTTCCATTTCTAAATCTCCTTAAAATTACAGCTGAGCTGCAACTTCATCACTAATTTCACCGTTATGATATACGTTTTGTACATCGTCACAGTCTTCTAACATGTCAATTAAACGCAACAATTTAGGCGCAGTTTCAAGATCAAGATCAACGGTTGTTGATGGAATCATTGTCACTTCTGCGTTATCAATTTTAAATCCTGCTGCTTCGATTGCATCACGCACAGAACCTAAATCTTCCCACGCAGTATAGATTTCGAATGAACCATCATCTTGTGGTTGAACATCATCTGCACCGGCTTCAATTGCCGCCTCCATTAACGCATCTTCTTCACCTTGGCTAATTAAAATCAAGCCTTTTTTGCTGAATAAGTAGCCTACAGAACCTTCAGTCCCTAAGTTACCACCACATTTAGTGAAACTTGGGCGAACCTGTGAGATGGTTCGGTTTGCGTTGTCACTTAGACACTCAACCATCACAGCAGTTCCACCCGGACCATAACCTTCGTAAATTCTTGTTTCCATATTGGTGTCATCACCACCACCCACACCGCGTTCAATCGCACGGTTAATGGTGTCGCGAGTCATGTTGCTCGATAAGGCTTTATCTACTGCCGCACGTAAACGCGGGTTCGCACTTACATCACCGCCACCAATTTTTGCAGCAGTGACTAATTCACGAATTAATTTTGTAAAAATTTTACCGCGTTGCGCATCTTGTGCTGCTTTACGGTGTTTAATATTTGCCCACTTACTATGGCCTGCCATGTTGTTTTCCTTCTTATCTTAAAAACGTTTTTAAATTAAATCCTCTTTTCTATAGAGGAAAGCCGTTCATCAAATATTTTTTGATGGCCTCGGCATTATTCGGCGATTTCGTCATTTGGATCGCATGTTCTGGTGAAACCCATTGATACGCCAAATGCTCACTTAATATCGGTTTAAATTCCTGCTTAACTGCCAATAAAAACCAATGTTCATGACAGTGAGTCACATTCGGTGCGTATTTATAGCGGAAATGCGGGAAAATTTCAAATTCTATACTCTCTTTACAATCAAAAAGTGCGGTCGAATTTTCTTCTATTTTTAATCCAACTTCTTCCCAAACTTCTCGAATTGCTGTTTCTCTTGGTGTTTCATTGGTTTCCAATGTCCCCGTAACGGATTGCCAAAAGGTGGGATCATCTTGGCGCTGAAGCATAAGAACACGATGCGTGCTTTCCGCATAAATTACCACGAGAACCGATTGATTATTTTTATATTTCAAGCTCGTCATCTACATAATTGAGAATGGGCAGCATCATACCTTTTCTACTAAAAACTTTCAAAAAAATTACCGCACTTTAAAACTAAAGTGCGGTAATTATCTTAATTATTTTAGTTTAACCAGCCTGCTTGTTGGGCGATAAACAAGCCTGCAAAGGCTGTTAAGTAGAATAAACCGATAAGGGATAACCATAATAAGCCGCCTTTTACACTGTGTTTCGCGTGCTTAGTCAAAGATAAATTCAACCAAGCAAAGATTGGTGCAGAAACAAATGAAGCAATCATCGCGAATTTCAGCATTGGGCCTACTGCATTATTAAAGTAGAAAATAATCGCTAAACCAGATAACGCCGCAAAAATCATACCGATATTAAGAATTCTCACAGAGCTTTCTTGTTTACCGAATAAGATACGCAAAGATTCAACATTGGTACGAGAGTAACCATCAATTACTGTAATTGTTGTACCAAACATACACATGAACGCAATGACTGCAATTAATAAGCGAGACCATTCACCGATAGTACTTGCATACATATTGATAAGTTGTGCGATATATTTTCCGCCAACCATCTCGACGGTTTCAGGAGAACCATATTGTACCAATGCGCCAAGCGCTAAGAATACGACAGCTAAAATTGCTGTGCCAATATAACCCACATTGAAGTCAAATAAACCATCTTCATAAGATACTTTCGTTAGACGACGTTTTGCCACCACCCACATAGAGTTAACAGCAGAAATTTCAATTGGTGCAGGCATCCAGCCCATTAAGGCCACTAAAAAGGCTAATTTACTTAATTCCCATGGAGAAGGCGCTATAAAATCAGGTGCGGCTACGCCATTGATACCATTACGCATAAAAGCAATCACGACAGCGCTCACGGTTGTTACCGTTAAAGCAATCATGATGATTTTCGATAAACTATCTAATAAACGGTATTTACCCAACAATAAAATGCCGGTTGTCACAAGAATCACTAATGAGCTTAATACTGGCATTGGAAGTGGAATTGGTGTAATAAACGTTAAAATTGCGGCTGTTAATAAACCCACTGCAGCAGTATTAATTACTGTGGCAAAAACGTTTAAAGCAAGGAATAACCAAAGATAGAACTTCCCTTTTTGACGGTAACCTTCTAACAAGGTATTACCTGTATCTAGGGTATATTGAACACCGAAACGGAAGAAAGGATATTTAAATAAGTTAGCAAGAATAACAATACTCACTAATTCCCAACCATAGATCGCACCGGCTTGAGTGGATGCAATAATATGCGAACCACCAACAGCTGCTGATGCCATCACGATGCCAGGGCCTAAGGCAGAGAATTTACTCGCCCACGTTGATTTTTCTACTGGAGTTGAAACTTCACTCATAAAATGTTCTCTTATAAATTAATCATAAATCGAAAAAGGTCTTATTTATAATAGAATTTTATCCTTGAGTAAAGTAAATAAAGTTCCATTTAAAGAATAATAAAAGAGTAAAAATCTAATTATTTTGAAATTTCAGGATATAACTTCAAAACAAATAAAACTACATCATATTCATACCAAAAAAGTGATGTATTTAAGTGAATAAAATTTTTTCAATAAAAAGAAAGTGCGGTCAAAATCAGTTGAATTTTTGACCGCACTTATATCGCATTAGCTCATACTAGATACTAAAAACTAGAATAGTCATGAGAAATAAGCCCCCTCTACTCTGACACTTTTGAAGTTTGAGTAAAATATTTATTTACACTTGGTCGATAGAGAATTAATCCAAACACAATTAAGCGAACGACTGAGCCAATAAATAAAGTTGAGTCAAGACCGTAGCTAATCCAGCTCCACACAATATATAAAAGAGCTGATATTATAAATAAGATCCGACCACTATTTTGCCCTTCAAGTAATTTAATACCTGTAAGAAAAATTAATACACCCAGAACAAAATTTATTAGGTATTGTCTCAAAATCTGATCGAAACTTAAACTAAATGTTTCTTCAAATAATGAAAAAAGTAGGGAAAAGCAACCACTAGCTCCCCCCAGTATGTATAACCAAGCAATCACACTTACAGATATTGGGCGTTCCATTTTATACCTTGCAATAACACCTATAACTTAATAAACCAAAAAATCGACCGTAAAACTACGGTCGATTTTAAAAACAGAAACTACTCAGCTTTAGTCACTGCGATACTCAGCTCAGCTAATGCCTGCGGATTCGCAAAACTTGGTGCCTCTGTCATTAAACAAGCTGCTGCTGTTGTTTTCGGGAATGCAATCACATCACGGATATTTTCGGTGCCCGTTAAAAGCATGGTTAAACGGTCTAAACCAAATGCTAAACCTGCATGTGGCGGTGTACCAAATTTTAATGCATCTAATAAGAAACCAAATTTTTCACGTTGTTCTTGTTCATTGATACCAAGAATGCGGAAGACGGTTTGTTGCATTTTCGGATCGAAAATACGCACGGAACCACCACCTACTTCATAGCCGTTGATCACCATATCGTAAGCATTTGCTACTGCATCGGTTGGATTCGCTTCTAATTGTTCTGGCGTAAAATCTTTTGGTGAAGTGAATGGGTGGTGCATTGCTGCAAGATTACCCTCTTCATCACGTTCAAACATTGGGAAATCAATCACCCAAAGTGGTTGCCATTCGTCTAAACGAGTTAAACCAAGGTCACGACCTAATTTCAAACGTAACGCACCCATTGCATCAGTGGTGGTTTGCCATTTGTCTGCACCGAAGAATAAGATATCGCCAGTTTGAGCTTTCACACGTTCAGCTAACGCTTTCCATACATCTTCATTTAAGAATTTCGCAATCGGGCTTTGTACACCTTCAAGGCCAGCATTGATATCATTCACTTTCGCCCAAGCCAAACCTTTCGCACCGTAGATGCCTACAAATTGTGTGTATTCATCAATTTGTTTACGGGTAATTTCTGTACCATTTGGTACACGAATCACTGCAACACGGCCGTTTGGATTGTTTGCAGGCTCATTAAATACTTTAAATTCAACGTCTTTAACGATATCTGCCACATCGACTAATTCAAGCGGGTTACGCAAATCCGGTTTATCTGAACCAAAACGAGTCATCGCTTCTTGCCAGGTCATTTGTGGGAATTTACCTAAATCCACACCAATGATGTTTTGCCATAAACCGTGCACCATGCGCTCCATGATCTCACGCACTTCTGGTGCAGTTAAGAAAGAGGTTTCCACATCAATTTGGGTAAATTCAGGCTGACGGTCTGCACGTAAGTCTTCATCACGGAAACATTTCACGATTTGATAATAACGATCAAACCAGACATCATGAGAAGCTGTTTGAAAAGCTGTGGTGATTGCGGCAATGCATAGAATTTGCCTTTATGCACACGACTTGGCACTAAATAGTCACGCGCACCTTCTGGCGTTGCTTTGGTAAGCATTGGGGTTTCAATATCAAGGA
>CBCSVJ010000094.1:0-5246 GCA_965143545.1 uncultured Haemophilus sp.
AACGGATTCTTCAGTAAATATCCTTTATTCGCAGCTGGATTTGAATTAGGCCAAGAATACGGTTGGATCACTTGGTTGATGGTGCTTGCTTTAGTTGAATCTACCGCAACATTTGTATGGTTGTTGTATAAATTCGGACAATGCGTCATCGGTAAACCGTCAGAAGCTGTCGCAGAAGCACAACCAATTACATTTTCAATGAGTATCGTATTAGTGGTTCTCATGGTGATGTCTGTATGCTCTAGCTTCATTGCTGCATATTGGCTAGGTTTGGCCGGTTAGGTTAAGGAGGACTCTATGTTAATGATAAATGGACTAGCGTGTTTACTCATTATTACCTCTCTTTGCGTAATTATGGTTCGAACCGCCAAAAAAGCTGCGTTATTTTACAGTTTGCAATCATTGGTATTGGTATTACTGTTTGTTTATCTTGCTAATGAAATGCAAGCCCACGAACTTTATATGTGGTCAATTAGCGCATTTATTACCAAAGTGGTTTTGGTGCCAGCAATTTTGATCTATGCGATGAAAAAAGTTGATGAAAGTCAAACTCCAGCTGGAATAAATGTCGCTTGGTTGATCCCGATCACAGCAGTGATAGTTACATTGTGCTACTTTGTAGTTGTCCCAATCGATTTACCGTTGGTTGCACATCTTAAACCGGCATTATCAGTGTCATTAAGTCACTTCTTATTAGGTTTAGTATGCATTGTTAGCCAACGCAATATCGTAAAACAAGTATTCGGTTATTGTTTGATGGAAAACGGTTCTCATCTCACATTAGCCTTATTGGCAAATAAAGCACCTGAGTTAGTGGAAATCGGAATTGCCACAGATGCTATCTTTGCCGTCATCATAATGGTGGTATTGGTAAACAAAATTTACCGTACATTCCATTCATTAGATGCAAAACAACTTATGAGTTTGAAGGGGTAACGCTATGTATGAACAATGGATAATCGCGTTATTAATCGCACCTTTAGCAATATCACTTGCCAGTTTCGCTTGTGGCGTGACAAAAACACGGACAATTTGTACCGCACTTCATGTTACAGGTTTGATTTTGATGTTGGCATTCACCTTACAAATTATTAATGGTGTGCTGACTCAGGGAGAAATCAGTGCATTAAATAACTGGGTTTACATCGACAGTCTATCTGCTATTTTCTTAGGTCTCATCGCTATTGTCGGAACATTAGCCGGTATTTATTCTATCGGCTACATTGGTACGGAATATCGTGAAGGGCATCTTGATTTAAAAACATACTGCAATTATTACGGCTTTTTGCATTTGTTTTTCTTCACCATGATTATTTCAGTGATCACCAATAATGTGATTTTGATGTGGGCAGCCATTGAAGCAACCACATTAAGTTCTGCATTCTTGGTCGGCACATACAAACAAAAAACCTCTCTTGAGGCTGCATGGAAATACATTATTATCTGTTCAGTTGGGGTGGCGTTTGGATTGTATGGCACGATTTTAACGTTCTCTAATGGAACAAATCTTTTAGCTGATCCAAGCCAAGCTATTTTCTGGACAGAAATCAATCAACAGGCAGCGGGTTTGAATCCAATGCTCATGTATCTTGCTTTTGCCTTTATTTTGGTTGGGTTTGGTACTAAATGCGGTCTATTCCCAATGCATACTTGGTTGTCTGATGCACACAGTGAGGCACCAAGTCCAGTGAGTGCGATTCTATCAGCTGTATTATTGAATTGTGCCATGTTGGTGGTATTGCGTTATTACATCTTAGTTTCTAAAGCAGTTGGTTCTACATACCCTCAAACCTTATTGTTGGTATTTGGTTTACTTTCTGTATTAGTGGCGGCGTTGTTTATTATCGTTCAGTTCGACATCAAACGCTTATTGGCATACTCCAGTATTGAAAACATGGGTTTAATAAGCTTCGCTTTTGGTTTAGGTGGCCCAATAGGCGTATTTGCTGGGTTATTACATACCATTAACCATAGCTTAGCGAAAACCTTGCTGTTCTGTGCTTCAGGTAACATTTTATTGAAATACAAAACCCGTGATATGAACCAAGTACGTGGTTTATGGCGTGTGGCACCAATGACAGCAGTATTATTTGCTGGAGGTGCATTAGCACTAGGTGGTATTCCGCCATTTAACGTATTCGTCAGTGAATTCAGTATTGCGGTTGCCGGTATTTACGCAGGTAAAACTTGGTTGGTCGTTTTCTGTTTAATTTTACTCACCATTGTGTTAGCTGGATTGTCTTTAATGGTATTAAAAACTGTATTAGACAAACAACCAGATAATGTTGAAGTGGGGGATGTGAACAAAGTTTCACTCGTGGCGATGGCAATTTTATTGTTATTCATGTTTATTATGGGTATTCATATTGCCGAACCAATTTTGCAGTTATTAAAAAGTGCGGTCGGAATTGTACTCGGATCTGAACAAGTGTCCTTTGGTGAAATGTTAGTTTTACCTTGGCAAAGTTTAGCGCAATGATCGACAGGAGGATAAATATATGGAATTAACTAAAAATACATCAGTCGATCCAGCCAAAATGATTGGCAAAAATTACATTGAAGCAGTCAATGCAAAATTTCCAAATACCATTTTGGATGAGGAGTGGTCAACACCAAATCAGGTTACCCTTACCATTAAAACCAATATGTTACCTGATGTGGTTGAATACCTTTATTATCAACATGAAGGTTGGTTACCGTTGGTATTCGGGAATGATGAGCGTTCAATTCATGGCAACTATGCAGTGTACTACGTACTTTCCATGGAAGGAGAAGTGAAAACTTTTATCACCATTAAAGCCTTAGTTGATCCTGTGAGCTTAGAATTTCCGTCTGTGACACCAAAAGTCAAAGCAGCGGTTTGGGGCGAACGTGAATTATTCGATATGTATGGTTTGAAAGCCGTCGGTTTACCAGACCAACGCCGCTTAGTATTGCCAGATGATTGGCCGGATGATCTTTATCCATTACGTAAAGACTCCATGGACTATCGTTTACGTCCTGATCCGACAACCGCGACAGAAACATACGAATTTATTAACGAAAAAGGCGAGGCACGTATCGTTCCACTTGGCCCGTTACATATCACTTCGGATGAACCTGGACACTTCCGTTTGTTCGTGGATGGGGAAGACATCATTGATGCGGATTATCGTTTGTTCTATGTACACCGTGGTATGGAAAAATTGGCAGAAACTCGTATGGATTACGACCAAGTCAACTTCCTTGCCGACCGTGTGTGCGGGATTTGCGGTTTCACTCACAGTGTGGCCTATGCTAATTCCGTAGAAAGCGCTTTGGGGATTCAAATTCCAAAACGCGCTGAATGGATCCGTGCGATTTTGTTAGAAGTAGAACGTTTACACAGTCACTTATTAAACTTAGGTTTATCCAGCCACTTTACCGGCTTTGATACCGGTTTTATGCAATTTTTCCGTGTTCGTGAGAAATCTATGACCTTGGCAGAAGTGCTAACTGGGGCACGTAAAACCTATGGTATTAACCTTATCGGTGGTGTGCGTCGCGATATGTTGAAACATCAACGTGAGCAATGTATCAAACTTATCGGTGAAATGCGTGAAGAACTCAAAACTTTAACCGATATTTTATTAAATACACCGAATATGGAACAACGTACGGTAGGCGTTGGTGTCTTGGCAAAAGATATCGCTCGAGACTTTAGTCCAGTTGGGCCAATGATTCGTGGTTCTGGCTTTGCGCGTGATGTGCGTAAAGTACATCCATTCTCCGGTTATGGCGATATCCCTTTCAATCTCTTCACTGAAGCCAATGGTGACGTATTATCCCGTGTGAAAGTGCGGATTAATGAAGTGTTTGAATCCATGAATATTATCGATTACATGGTGGATAATTTACCAAGTGGCGAAATCTTAAAAGAAGGTTTCAATTATACGCCTGGACGTTTTGCTTTAGGGATTACGGAAGTGCCACGTGGCGAAGATATTCACTGGTCAATGCTAGGCGACAACCAAAAACTTTTCCGTTGGCGTTGTCGTGCTGCTACTTATGCTAACTGGCCAACATTACGCTATATGTTGCGTGGCAATACAGTGTCTGATGCACCACTTATTATTGGTAGCCTTGACCCTTGCTATTCTTGTACCGACCGTGTCACCGTGGTGGATGTGCGTAAACGCAAAGCGAAAACCGTAGATTATAAAGAGATTGAACGCTACGGTATCGAACGTAAAAATTCACCATTGAAATAGGGGAGGCGGAATATGTTTAAATTACTAAAACGGTATTTAAAGCAGGTGATGTCACCACCAAATATCCGTTCAAACCTTATGAAGTCGATGAGGATTTTAGAGGAAAACCGGAACTTAATTCTGATCAATGTATTGTCTGTGCGGCTTGTACCATTGCTTGTCCAGCTAATGCGTTGACCATGAGAACAGATCCGGTGACAGGCGACCGTACATGGTCGTTATTTCTTGGTCGTTGTATTTTCTGTGGTCGTTGTGAAGAGGTTTGTCCAACTAAAGCCATTCGCTTGTCACAAGATTTTGAACTCTCAGTAACCAATAAACAGGATCTTTTCCAAGAAACAACCTTTGCTACAGTAACTTGTCAGGAATGTGGTAAACCGTTTATTTCTTATAAAGAATTGAATTACACCATTGATTTATTCAAACAAACTTTGGATAAACCTGAATTAGTGAAACAAAAATTGGCGGAGTTGCATACTTGTCCGGTTTGTAAACGTCAGCACAGCTTAGAAAAAACCGCGAATATGGAATCCAATATGCGGATGAAATTAATCGACTTTAAAGAGCCGGTTCGCTTGAATTTCAAACAAGCACTCGAGCAACGAGAACAAAGTGCGGTTGATTTACCTAACGTTTTAGCAGGAGGCGAAAGACGATGAACACACAAATTCCAATGCCGGTCAATGGCATATCAACACCATTTAGTATTGATGAAAATATTGCCAAAATGAAACAAACGTTGCTGAAAGATATTCAACGTTCAGCTTACGTTTATCGTGTGGACTGCGGCGGTTGTAATGGGTGTGAAATCGAAATTTTCAGTACCATTACGCCAACATTCGATGCGGAACGTTTTGGTATTAAAGTAGTAGCTTCACCTCGTCATGCGGACATTTTATTGTTCACTGGTGCGGTTACCCGTGCGATGCGTACGCCAGCAATGCGTGCTTACCAAGCTGCACCTGATCCAAAAATCTGTATTTCTTACGGGGCTTGCGGTTGCGGCGGTGGTATTTT
>CBCSVJ010000095.1:0-5244 GCA_965143545.1 uncultured Haemophilus sp.
ATAACAAACAGGATCAAGAAAACCCGCATTCAGTCTAGTGCGGGTTTTTTAGTATTTAAAAATCACAACATCTGAGGATATTATCATGCGCGTATTAAAATTTGGTGGCACTTCATTAGCCAACTCTGAGCGTTTTTCACAAGCGGCTCAATTAATCGAAAAAGCTCATTTAGAAGAGCAGGCTGCGGGTGTCTTATCTGCTCCTGCAAAAATTACTAACCATCTTGTTGCCCTCTCTGAAAAAGCCGCATTAAACCAACCTACTGATACCCACTTTAACGAAGCCATTGAAATTTTCTATAACATCATTAATGGTTTACACGCTGAAAATAATAAATTTGATCTTGCTGGCACCAAAGCTCTCATTGATGCAGAATTTGCTCAAATTAAAGGCTTATTAGAAGAAATTCGCCAAGCTGGAAAAGTAGAAGATAAGGTTAAAGCGACCATTGACTGCCGTGGTGAAAAATTATCGATTGCGATGATGAAAGCATGGTTTGAAGCACGTGGATACAGTGTTCATATTGTAGATCCAGTAAAACAATTATTAGCACAAGGCGGTTACTTAGAATCTTCAGTTGATATTGACGAATCGACAAAACGCGTTGATGCGAAAAGTATCGGTAAAGATAAAGTGGTTCTAATGGCTGGTTTTACCGCATGTAATGATAAAGGTGAATTAGTGCTATTAGGTCGCAACGGATCTGACTATTCAGCCGCTTGTTTAGCCGCTTGTTTAGATGCGTCTGTTTGTGAAATTTGGACTGATGTGGATGGCGTTTATACTTGTGACCCTCGTTTAGTGCCAGATGCTCGTTTATTACCAAGTCTTTCTTACCGTGAAGCGATGGAGCTTTCTTATTTTGGTGCGAAAGTGATCCATCCACGTACAATTGGTCCATTATTGCCAAAACAAATCCCTTGTGTGATTAAAAACACCGGTAATTCATCTGCACCAGGTTCGATAATCGATGGTCATGTGAAATCTGAAGGGTTACAAGTGAAAGGGATTACTAACCTTGATAACGTAGCAATGTTCAATGTTTCAGGTCCTGGTATGCAAGGTATGGTAGGGATGGCAGCTCGTGTCTTCTCAGCGATGTCAAAAGCGGGTATTTCAGTTATCTTAATTACTCAATCTTCTTCTGAATACAGCATTAGTTTCTGTGTGCCTGTTAAATCGGCGGATGCAGCAAAAGCGATTTTAGAACAAGAGTTTGCGACAGAATTAAAAGCGCATGACTTAGAACCAATTGAAGTCGCAAAAGATCTTTCTATCATCTCAGTTGTAGGTGATGGTATGAAACAAGCTAAAGGTATCGCGGCTCGTTTCTTCTCGGCATTGGCACAAGCGAATATCAGCTTAGTCGCAATTGCACAGGGTTCTTCTGAGCGTTCAATTTCCGCAGTTGTCGCGCAAAACAAAGCAATTGAAGCCGTGAAAGCGACTCACCAAGCTCTTTTTAATAACAAAAAAGTTGTTGATATGTTTCTAGTCGGCGTTGGTGGTGTTGGTGGTGAGTTAATTGAACAAATTAAACACCAAAAAGAATACCTCGCAAAGAAGGACATTGAAATCCGTGTTTGTGCCTTAGCGAATTCAACAAAAATGCTTTTAGATGAAAACGGATTGAATTTAGATAATTGGAAAGTTGATCTTGAAAATGCAACCCAACCTTCTGATTTCGATGTGTTGTTATCTTTCATTAAATTACACCACGTAGTGAACCCAGTCTTTGTAGATTGCACAACGGCTGAATCGGTCGCAGGACTTTATGCACGTGCATTAAAAGAAGGCTTCCATGTGGTCACTCCAAATAAAAAAGCAAATACCCGTGAATTAGCCTATTACCACGAATTACGTCGTAATGCACAAGCAAGCCAACATAAATTCTTATACGAAACTAACGTAGGCGCAGGCTTGCCGGTTATCGAAAACTTACAGAACTTATTGGCCGCAGGTGATGAGCTTGAGTATTTTGAAGGCATTTTATCAGGTTCACTTTCTTTTATTTTCGGTAAATTAGAAGAAGGACTTTCTCTTTCAGAAGTGACCGCACTTGCACGTGAAAAAGGGTTTACAGAACCAGATCCTCGTGATGATTTATCGGGGCAAGATGTGGCACGTAAATTACTGATTTTAGCGCGTGAAGCAGGGTTAGAACTTGAGCTTTCCGATGTGGAAGTGGAGGGGGTATTGCCAAAAGGCTTCTCTGAAGGTAAATCTGCTGATGAATTTATGGCAATGTTGCCACAATTAGATGCGGAATTTAAAGCACGCGTTGAAGCTGCGAAAGCAGAAGGCAAAGTATTGCGTTATGTAGGCCAAATTAAAGATGGTCACTGCAAGGTATCAATCATCGCTGTGGATCAAAATAATCCATTGTATAAGGTGAAAGACGGTGAAAATGCCCTTGCATTCTATACTCGCTATTATCAACCAATTCCATTGTTATTACGTGGTTACGGTGCGGGTAACGCAGTGACTGCAGCGGGTATCTTTGCTGATATTTTAAGAACATTACACCACTAAAAAGGACATAACATGTTAAGAATTTATGCTCCGCCATCGAGTGCCAATATTAGTGTAGGGTTTGACACATTAGGCGCAGCCATTTCACCGATTGATGGTTCATTACTAGGTGATGTCGTACAGATTGAGTCTATTCCAAGTGGTTTTGAGCTTGAAAGTGCGGGTTATTTTGTGCGTAAATTGCCAAAAGAGCCGCAAAAAAATATCGTGTATCAGGCCTATGTGCTGTTTAGTGAGCAATTAAAATTACGCAATGTGAGAGTTAAACCATTGCGTTTGACCCTTGAGAAAAATATGCCGATTGGTTCGGGATTGGGGTCAAGTGCGTGCTCTATCGTAGCAGCATTAGTGGCATTAAATAAATCCCACGATGAACCATTTTCAAAAATGGAACTGTTAGAAATGATGGGAGAGTTGGAAGGTCGTATTTCAGGTTCAATCCATTATGATAACGTTGCGCCTTGCTATCTTGGTGGTGTGCAATTTATGGTACAATCCCTCGGTAACATTTGCCAAAAACTGCCATTTTTTGATAATTGGTATTGGGTCTTAGCTTACCCAGGCATTGAGGTTTCAACTGCTGAAGCGCGTGCAATTTTACCGAAAAGCTACACGCGTCAAGATGTGATTTCTCATGGTCGTCATTTAGGTGGCTTTGTGCACGCATGTCACACGCATCAAGAAAACCTTGCAGCAATGATGATGAAAGATGTGATTGCAGAACCTTACCGTGAGGCTTTATTACCCAACTTCGCAGAAGTGAAACAAGCTACTCGTGATTTAGGCGCGTTAGCGACGGGGATTTCAGGCTCAGGCCCAACGATTTTCTCCATTGCACCCGATTTACAAACCGCAACAAAACTGGCGACTTATTTAGAAAATCATTATTTACAAAACAATGAAGGCTTTGTTCATGTTTGTAAGGTCGATAATGACGGCGCGAGAGAGCTCGGTTAAATAACAAATCGCTTTATCCCCTCTTTTATAAGAGGGGAATAACATTTTATTAAAACTCTATAATTAACGGATATACAATGAATTTGTACAACATCAAACACCCTGAAGAACAAGTAAATTTTGCTCAGGCAGTACGTCAAGGGCTTGGTAAGGATCAAGGCTTATTTTTTCCGGAAACCATTCCAACGTTAAGCAATATTGACGAATTATTAGCCTTACCATTGGTTGAACGTAGTCAAAAAATTCTTAGCGCATTAATCGGTGAAGAATTACCGAAAGTAACATTAGATGCAATGGTAAAAAATGCATTTACTTTTCCTGCACCGTTGGAAAAAGTAGAAGATAATATTTATGCCCTTGAATTATTCCATGGTCCAACTTTAGCATTTAAAGACTTTGGTGGTCGTTTTATGGCACAGGCGCTCGCTGCAGTGCGTGGTGATGGCAAAATCACCATTCTAACAGCGACATCTGGTGATACCGGTGCAGCAGTTGCTCATGCGTTTTATGGGCTAGAGAACATCAATGTGGTGATTTTATATCCGAAAGGCAAAATCAGCCCATTACAAGAAAAACTATTCTGTACTTTAGGTGGCAATATTCGCACTGTGGCGATTAATGGTGATTTCGATGCATGCCAAGCGTTAGTCAAACAAGCGTTTGATGATGCAGAACTACGTCAAGCGATTGGTTTAAACTCAGCGAACTCTATTAATATTAGCCGTTTATTGGCGCAAGTTTGTTATTACTTTGAAGCGGTAGCGCAATTACCAAAAGAAAAACGTGATAACGTAGTAGTTTCCGTACCAAGTGGTAACTTCGGTAACTTAACCGCAGGATTAATTGCGAAAACATTAGGTTTACCAATTAAACGCTTTATTGCTTCCACCAATGCGAACGATACCGTGCCACGTTATTTAGAATCAGGTAATTGGGCTCCTAAAGCGACTGTAGCCACGCTTTCTAATGCGATGGATGTCAGTCGCCCGAACAACTGGCCTCGTGTAGAAGAGTTATTTAAACGTAATGGCTGGAGTTTAAGTGATTTAGGTTCTGGTATGTTAAACGATAGCGAAACAGAAGAAACCTTAAAAGCGATGTACGCAAAAGGTTATTTATGTGAACCACACGGTGCAATCGCCTATCAAGTATTGAAAGATCAACTTAAAGCGGATGAAACCGGTATTTTCTTATGTACGGCACATCCTGCAAAATTTAAAGAGTCTGTGGAGCGTATTCTTTCGCTCGATCTTCCATTGCCAGAAGCGTTGGATAAACACAATAAATTGCCATTACTTTCTGATGAAATGGATGACGATTTTGCACAATTACGTGCATATTTGCTGAAATAATAAAAAAGTGCGGTTAATTTTGACCGCACTTTTGTTTTATCTCTCAAAAGGGCGGGATAAACGCCCTTTATTTTTTAGGAGTTAATCTTCTTTTCCTAAGATTTGATTCACTTCACTCTTGTAGAGTACGGCTTTGGCACCGAAAATGGCTTGTACGCCACCGCCAACTTCAAGCACATCAATCGCACCTAATTTTTTCAGTGTGGCTTTATCAACGGCTTTGACATCTTTAACCGAAACGCGTAAGCGAGTAATACACGCATCCACGTTTTCAATATTTTCAGCGCGACCTAATGCTGCAATAATTTTATGTGCATTTTCAGTCAGTGAGCTGGTTTCTTGTTCTACATTGTCTTCGGTTTCTTCACCGCGTCCTGGCGTCATCACATTAAAGATGCGGAT
>CBCSVJ010000096.1:0-5242 GCA_965143545.1 uncultured Haemophilus sp.
GTTACGATAACGGATCTGACCAGATTTAGCATTTTTAACTGCTTCAGCAACGTTTGGTGTTACGGTACCAACTTTAGGGTTTGGCATTAAACCACGTGGGCCTAATACTTGACCTAATTGACCAACAACACGCATTGCATCAGGAGAAGCGATAACAACGTCAAAGTTCATTTCGCCTTTTTTGATTTGCTCTGCTAAATCTTCCATACCTACTAAATCAGCGCCAGCTTCTTTAGCTGCATCTGCGTTAGCACCTTGGGTGAACACAGCTACGCGTACTTCACGACCAGTACCGTGTGGTAATACAGTTGCACCACGAACGTTTTGGTCTGATTTACGAGGATCGATACCTAAGTTTACTGCAACGTCAACACTTTCAACGAATTTAGCTGTTGCGAATTGTTTTAATAACGCGATTGCTTCGTTGATTTCATATGCTTTAGTAGAATCTACGCCAGCTTTGATTGCTTTCATTTTTTTAGTCAATTTAGCCATCGTATTATTCCTCCACCACTAAGCCCATTGAGCGAGCAGTACCAGCAATTGATTTCATTTTAGTTTCGATAGTCGCGCCAGTCATATCTGCTGCTTTAGTTTCAGCGATTTGACGAACTTGATCTAAAGTTACTTTACCCACTTTATCTTTGTTCGGTTTACCAGAACCAGATTTGATACCTGCAGCTTTTTTCAATAATACTGCTGCTGGTGGAGTTTTAGTAATGAAAGTGAATGAACGGTCTGCATATACAGTGATAACAACTGGAATTGGTAAACCTTTTTCAATGCTCTCAGTACGAGCGTTGAATGCTTTACAGAATTCCATGATGTTCACACCTTGTTGACCTAATGCAGGACCAACTGGTGGTGATGGGTTTGCCATACCAGCTGCAACTTGCAACTTAACGTATGCTTGGACTTTTTTTGCCATTTTTTAGTTTCCTCTAAATGGGTGATAACGCCGAAATCGGCTCCCCTGTTAATGAAAGGCTGTATTTTAATTAATCAGCCTCGAAATTTCAAGTAGAAAAACTACTCGAAAAACAACCGCACTTTATTGTTTAAGTGCGGTCATTAAATCTCTTATTTTGGAAAAGGGAAATTAACGTGTTTTTTCCACTTGACCAAATTCAAGCTCAACTGGTGTTGCACGACCGAAGATAGATACTGACACTTTTAAGCGGCCTTTTTCGTAATCTACTTCTTCAACCGTACCATTAAAGTCTGCGAATGGACCTTCTGTCACACGCACCTCTTCACCTGGTTGATATTCTTTACGATGACGTGGTTTTTCAGCACTTTGCTCTAAACGATTTAAAATTAAATCTGCTTCACGTTTAGAAATTGGCGCTGGCTTATCTGGTGTACCACCGATAAAGCCCATTACACGTGGTACGCTTTTCACTAAGTGCCATGTGTCATCATTCATTGCCATTTCAACTAATACATAGCCAGGGAAAAATTTACGTTCGCTTTTACGACGTTTACCTGCTACGTTTTCAACGACTTCTTCAGTCGGCACTAACACTTCACCAAACTGATCTTCCATTTGTTGTTGTTTGATATATTCACGCAATGTGATTGCAACACGACTCTCAAAGCCTGAGAATGCTTGCAATACATACCAACGTTTTTTGGATACGTTTTCAGTTTCGCTCATTTTAGAATCTCAAATCAGTTAAGAAGTTAATCAATGCAATGATAATTGAATCAATTGCCCAGAAGAATAAAGAGGTAAGCACGGTTACCGCAATCACGATTAAAGTGGTTTGACGTGTTTCTGCACGAGTTGGCCATACCACTTTACGACCTTCAACTTTTGCTTCGCTAAAGAATGTACGTGCTTTTGTACCTTGGTTAGTAATTGCAGCGAAACCAAAGGCAATTAATAAGGCGACAACTACGCCAACTACACGTACAGGTAAAGAGAAGGCGTCTTTAAAATAAACGTTACCAATTGCTGCTGCGGTAAAAAATGCCACAGAAAGAATCCAAAGAAGCGTGTTTAAGCCTTTTGATTTTCCTTCTACGACTTGTTCTTGGTCGTGTTTCTTTTTCTCAACAATTTCAGTTGCCATAATTGAATCCGTATAAAATAAGGGATAAATAATTTTTAGATTAATTTCAGAACGTGCGATTGTAGCATTTTCTTTCGGAATTGCCTATGAAAAATGTCAGAAAAAACAACCGCACTTTCTGTTAATTTTTATATTCGAGTTTTGGTGGTTTGTTATCAACGATCGTTTCTTCATCCACAATCACTTTTTTCAAGTTTTCGATTGAAGGTAAATCATACATCGTATCTAACAATACAGCCTCAACGATTGAGCGTAAACCACGCGCACCGGTTTTACGTTCAAGGGCTTTTTTCGCCATTGCTTTTAATGCTTCTGGTGTAAATTCAAGCTCGACATCTTCTAAGCCAAATAATGCCTGATATTGTTTAGTCAGTGCATTTTTCGGTTGAGTCAGGATCTGAATTAATGCTTCTTCATCTAATTCGCTTAATGGCGCAATCATTGGAAGACGACCAATAAATTCTGGAATCAAACCAAATTTCATTAAATCATCCGGCTCAACTTGACGGAATAATTCAGAAAGATTTTCTTTCTCTTCTTCCTTCTCTACTTTCGCATCAAAACCAATTCCAGTATCAGTTTGTGTACGCTTACCGATGATTTTATCTAAGCCGGCAAATGCCCCACCACAAATAAAGAGGATTTTTGAGGTATCCACTTTCAACATTTCTTGTTGAGGGTGTTTACGTCCACCTTGTGGCGGTACAGATGCGATAGTGCCTTCAATTAATTTCAATAAGGCTTGTTGCACACCTTCACCAGACACATCACGAGTAATAGATGCGCCTTCTGATTTACGGCTAATTTTATCAATTTCATCAATATAGATAATGCCCTGCTCTGCTTTTTCTGTATCGTAATCGCAGTTTTGCAATAATTTTTGCAGAACATTTTCCACGTCTTCGCCCACATAACCTGCCTCGGTTAACGTCGTCGCATCGGCCATAGCAAAAGGTACATTTAAACGACGCGCTAAGGTTTGTGCTAATAAGGTTTTACCGCTACCTGTTGGACCAATTAACAAGATGTTACTTTTACCTAATTCCACATCATTGCTTTGGTGGTTCGTGCGTAAGCGTTTATAGTGATTGTAAACCGCCACTGACAAGACTTTTTTCGCATAATCTTGCCCAATTACATAATCATCTAAGTGAGCGCGAATTTCGTGTGGGGTTGGTAATTTTTCTTCAACTGCCAGTTCGCTAGGTGTTTCGATTTCTCCACTGTCTTCCAACATACTGTGGCAAAGCTCGATACACTCGTTACAAATATAACCATCTGTACCCGCAATTAATTTACCTACTTCACTTTTTTCTCTTCCGCAGAAAGAACAGTGAAGATCGTTATCATTTGTTGTCATGTTAAATCCTTAACGTTTAATCAACACATCGTCCACTAAGCCGTAAGCTTTTGCTTCTTCTGCCGACATAAAGTTATCACGATCTGTGTCTTTTTCGATACGCTCGATGCTTTGACCAGTATGGAAAGCAAGACGCTCGTTTAAGGTTTGTTTAATTTTTAAAATTTCTTGTGCGTGGATCTGAATATCTGATGCTTGTCCACGGAAACCACCTAACGGTTGGTGAATCATTACACGTGCATTCGGTAATGCAGCACGTTTTCCTGCTGTACCACCCGCAAGTAAGAATGCGCCCATTGAGCAAGCTTGACCAATACAAAGGGTACGCACATCCGGTTTAATAAATTGCATGGTATCATAAATTGCCATACCCGCAGTCACAGAGCCACCCGGTGAGTTAATATAAATATTGATATCTTTTTTCGGATCTTCTGATTCTAAGAAAAGTAGCTGTGCCACGATCAAATTTGCCATATGATCTTCTACTTCACCATTCAAGAAGATCACGCGCTCTTTTAATAGACGGGAATAAATGTCGTACGAACGTTCACCACGAGAGGTTTGTTCGACAACCATAGGAATTACACTCATTTTTGCCCCTAAATATGTGCTAAAAAATCGGGCAATATTCTACCCGAAAATCAGTAAAAACAAAAATGCGGTCGCTTTTCATTGAAAAAACAACCGCACTTTTCGATGATATGCTTGTGAATTTAATTCACGTTCTATCAATTATTATGCTTGTGGATTCATGATCTCATCAAATGAAGACGCTTTTTCAGTCACTTGAGCTTTAGCAAGAACGGCATCAACTGCTTGTTCTTCTAATACTACATTGCGAATGTTGTTCATTAACTCTTCATTTTTGCTGTAATATTCAACTACTTCAGCTGGTTGTTCATAAGCAGAAGCGATATCCGCGATCATTGCTTTCGCACGTTCTTCATCCGCTTTCAATTCGTTTGATTTGATCACTTCAGAGAATAATAAACCGACTTGAACACGACGTTTTGCATCCGCTTCAAATAATTCACGTGGTAATTGTGCAGCTTGTTGTGCATTGCCACCGAAGCGTTGTGCTGCTTGGTTACGTAACACATTGATTTCTTCTTCTACTGCAGAAGCTGGAACATCAAGTGGGTTTTGTTCGATTAAACCGTTGATGACTTGTTGTTTAACGCGAGAAACTAATGCGTTTTTCAATTCACGTTCCATGTTTTTACGGATTTCTGCACGTAAATCTGCCACAGTTTTGGTGTTTGGACCAAATTTAGCAACGAACTCATCTGTTAATTCTGGTAATTCCATTTCTTCTACTTTTTTCAAGGTGATCGCAAATTTTGCATCTTTACCTTTTAAGTTTTCAGAATGGTATTCAGCTGGGAAAGTCACATTGATATCGAATTGTTCGCCTGCTTTGTGACCTACGATGCCCTCTTCAAAACCAGGAATCATACGGCCTTGGCCCATGAATAGAACGAAATCAGTTGCTTTACCGCCTTCAAATTCTTCGCCATCTACTGAACCAACGAAGTCGATTGTTACGCGTGAATCTGCTTTCGCTGCAGCTTTGCTTTCAACCCAAGTCGCTTGTTGTTTACGTAATACATCGATCATTTTATCGATATCAGCTTCAGTGATTTCAACAGTTGGTTTCTCAACTTTGATGTTTTCTAAGCCTTTTAATTCAACTTCTGGGTACACTTCAAAAGTTGCAGTGAATGATAAATCTTTACCAGGTTCGAACGTTTCAATAGCGAAAGTTGGACGACCTGCGATATTGATTTTCTCAGCGATTACTGCGTCT
>CBCSVJ010000097.1:0-5230 GCA_965143545.1 uncultured Haemophilus sp.
TCTAAAAATAATGCAATTGCTATTGGTACGAAAACTAAAGCTGATGGTGATAATGCAGTAGGTATCGGTGCTTACACAGAATCAAATGGTACACGTTCTACAGCAGTAGGTGTGTTATCACAAGCTAATGGCGCAGGTTCATTCGCAGGTGGTGCATCTGCTCAAGCAACAGGTCAAAACTCTGTGGCGATTGGTGGAGCACAAGATGGTACTTTAGGTAATAAAGCAGGTACTGCGGCTAAAGCGACTGGTGATAATGCTGTTTCTATCGGTACAAATGCTACAGCTTCTATCAAAGACTCTGTTGCATTAGGTTCAAACTCTACTACTTCGAATTTTGTTCCAACCAATGAAGCAACTGTTGGTTCTTTAACTTATAGTGGTTTTGCGGGTAACACGAGTGCGTTAGGTAATGGTGCAGTTGTGTCTGTAGGTACTGCGGGTAGTGAGCGTCAAATTCAAAACGTAGCAGCGGGTCGCTTAACTAAAACTTCAACTGATGCAGTGAATGGTTCACAGCTTTATACTGTAGCAAACGACTTAGATGACAAAATTAATAATCATCACTGGGTTGTAAGTGGTAATAGCACGGTGAATGCTCAACCTAAAGAATCAAATGTTTATCACAAAGATGTCGTTGAATTCCAAAATGGTAAAGGTACAACTGCAACTGTAGTTAATACTCCAGCGAATAAGAGTTTAGGTCAAGCTGGTAAAACTGTTGTTCAATATAATGCGAATATCGTAAATGGCGAGAATACCGAAGTAGTATATAACGCTGATGGTTCAGTTAAAATTAATGCGAAAGTATCTGGCGGTACAGATACTACTGCAGCAGTAACAACGGGTACTACAGATGCACTAGCTGTAACGAACTCAACCACAGGTAATGTAACAACTTACAATGTGGATGCAAAAACAGGTTCAATTTCTACCACTCCTGTCGGTGCTGCAACCTATGCGAAAGATGGCGATAAAGCAACGGGCGGTAACTACGGTGCTCGTTTAACTAATGTAAGTACAGTAACCGATATCGTGAATAATGTTTCATGGCATTTGAATTCGTCTGCGGTAGATGGTGGTAAAATTACCGAAGGTAGTGATACTGAACCAGCAGATGTTAAAGCATCTAATACTGTAAACATTAATGCAGGTAAAAACATCGAAATTAAACGCAACGGTACAACTATTGAAATCAGCTCAACAGCGGGTGCAAAAGGTGACACTGGTGCAACAGGTGCGAAAGGTGATACCGGTGCAACTGGTGCAGCGGGTGCGAAAGGTGACACTGGTGATAAAGGTGAAGACGGTACCAGCATTACAGGTGAAGTTGTAGATAACGGTGACGGTACTCATACTATTACCATTACTGATTTAGGTACTGGCTCAGTGACCACTACTATCGTTAAAGATGGTAAAGATGGTAAAGATGGTAAAGATGGGGCAACTGGTGCGACAGGTGCAACTGGTGCTGATGGTAAGAACGCTGAAGCTGATGTTAAAGACAACGGCGACGGTACTCATACTGTAACCATTAAAGATGGTAACGGTAACACCACAACAACTATCGTTAAAAATGGTAAAAATGGTAAAAATGGTAAAGATGGTAAAGATGGTGTGATGACTTGGGATATTAAATCTACAGGTCACACAACACCAGCTTCAGAAACCAATGCGAAAACCATTAAACATACCAACACTGTTAACATGGAAGCTGGCAAAAACTTAACTGTTGAGCAATCTAGCAACAATGACAGCGCTACAGTTAAATTTGCTTTAGATAGCAATGTAACCAACTTAGATAAAGTTGTTGTTAATGGTAAAGATGGTGTAGATGGTAAAGATGGTGTAACCATTACTGCTCCTGGTGGTAAAGATGGTAACGACGGTTTAGATGGCAAAGTTGGAATCAGCGGTAAAGACGGCAAAGATGCAGTATCTATCTCTGGTAAAGACGGCGTTGGTCAAATCGGCTTAACCGAAAGGTAAAGACGGTAAAGACGGTGCATCTATCAACATCACAACAGACAACGGTAAACAAACACTTGTAAACCGTGAAGTTGGTGCTGATGGTAAACCAGGTAAAACTACCCAACGTATCATTTACGTACCAACAGACAAAGATGGTAATCCTCTCAAAGATGAGAACGGTAATACAATCAAACGTGAAGTTGCAACCATGGATGATGGCTTAATCTTCGGTGGTAACACTGGTGAAGCACACAAAGCAGCACTTGGTACACAAGTGAATGTTAAAGGTGCAGATGCTAATACTGATTGGAACAAGTTTGATGCTGGTAAAAACATTATGACTCAAGTTAACGGTAATACCATTACTGTGGGATTAGCGAAAGACTTAGAAGTTGATAATGTAGATGTTAACAACAATGTAACTGCTAAAGGTACAATCTCAGCACCAACATTCAAAGCTGGTGACACCACAATTAACAATGGTGTAGTGACTAACTTAACACATCATATTGATAACCCAACAACCGTTGTGGATGACAAAGTGTTAAATATCACTGATGAGAAGAAAAAAGAAGCTGCAACAGTTCGTGATGTATTGAACTCAGGCTGGAACTTACAAGCAAATGGTAAACCGGTTGATGCAGTAACACACGGCAACAATGTGAACTTTGCAAGTGATAAAGGTACTGTGACAGTTAAAGCGAACTCAGATGGTAAAACATCTGTTGTGAACCTTGATGTTAACGTTGATAACGATACCATCACTGTGAATAATAAAGGCCAATTAGTCGCTAATGGTGCAACCAACTTTAATGTTGCAACTAAGGATGGCGGTAACAAAGTGGCTAAGAAAGGCGGTAGCTCAACAGCGAAAATTACTAGCGGTAAAACAATTACTTATACTGCAGGTAAAAACATTGCAATTGAGCAAAACGGTGGTGAAATCCTTGTTTCAACAACAAATGATGTAAACCATAACAGCGTAACCACAAATGACTTAACTGTTAATAAAGGTGGTAACATTGATATGGGTGGTAACCAAATTCACAACGTGAAAGCGGGTACTAAAGATACTGATGCGGTTAACGTATCTCAATTGAAACAATCAATTGGTGATGTACATAATCGTATCAATAAAGTGGGCAAAGAAGCTCGCGGCGGTATCGCAGGTGCTAATGCAGCAGCAGGTTTACCACAAGTTTACATCCCAGGTAAATCAATGGTTGCCGCTTCTGCAGGTACTTTCAAAGGTGAAAGCGCTGTAGCAGTAGGTTACTCACGCTCAAGCGACAATGGTAAAGTTATCTTCAAACTTCAAGGTAACGCGAATACCCAAGGCGACGTAGGTGGCTCTGTGGGTGTAGGTTACCAATGGTAATTTAACTTTCCATTAAGATAGATAAAAACCCAGCTTCGGCTGGGTTTTTTATTTGTATCAAATTAAGGATGAAATGGGATAGAATGAGTACATAATAATATTTCTAAAAAATAGTTTTTGTGATTAATTAGACAAGCTTAAGGATATGTAACCCAAATGACAACTTCAGAAAAAATCAATATTGCGTTTGCGATTGATGCAAAATATACCCCGCATTTGGAAACGTTGATAAAGTCAATTTGTTACTATAATAAGAATGTAAAATTTTATGTTTTGCATAATGATATTCCAGAAGAATGGTTTGAGGGGATTCAATGTAAATTAGAGAAAATGGGAAATAATCTATTTTCTATTCATATTTCTGACGATATTTTTAAAGACTATAAGACGTTGGAACATATTTCTTCGTCGAGTAGCTATTATCGTCTTTTGATCCCCAAATTGATTAATCAAGCGCGCGTCTTGTATTTAGATGCAGATATTATAGTGAATGGGTCATTATCTGATTTTTATTATAGTGATCTTAATGGTGCCCCTGTAGGCGTTGTGAAAGATTATGGGATGGGGGATCACTTTCCATTTCCTTATTTAGATGCATCCATTTCTAAAAATTATTTCAATAGTGGCGTTCTTTTGATTGATTGTGTGAGGTGGAGAAATGAAGGTTTAGTCGATACCTTATTACAAACTGTTGAAGAATATGGCGACCAAGTATTATATGGGGATCAGTGTATTTTAAATATCGTTTTACGAGAAAAAGCAAAATATTATAGTTTTACTGAAAATGCTCAGGTGCAATATATTGAAAAAATTAAACGGGAGCATGGTATTACTCAAGTTAATCTCAATGTTCCACCTCTTATTATCCATTATGCAGCAAAACATAAGCCGTGGGATAATCATAACCCAACATTATTTGAGCGTGAAAAATATTGGTTTTTCCGCCATCTAGATTGGTCTTATCTTATTATGCGACCGAATAAGATTTTATAGCCTGATCTTAATTCTTAATAACTAGCGCAATTTCTCAGCAAGCTCTAGGATAAGTTTTGCGAGTATAGGTAGTGGATCGTTATTTATGAGATCTTGATATTTCAATGCCAATTTCATGGAACGCAGAGGTTGTTGGCAAGCAATCTGTATTTTTTTCTCATCAGATGCACGATAGTTATAGGCAATTAGGCGGAGCTCATCAAGGGATATGTCCAAATTATGGGCGAGTAAATCACGTAATTGATTTTCCCAAGCGGAATCACGATATCCCTTTTTCTCCATTACCATCGTGATAGATTTTTCCAAGACTTTTTTAATTTGCTGAATTGTTGAGCGAATAGGGTAGTGCCCTAACCATAAATCATCTGTTTCAATGAATTCTGCATTGAATCGATTAATAAACCAATAATAGAATTGTTGGTTATTTGAACTAATAAATACGATACTTTGAACTTCTTTGCCCTCTTTATCTCGTACGGAATGACTACCTATAGTCAATGTGCAGGTTTCTGCAATCGCTCGTGGAATAATGACTTTTGGGGTGAGAATTTCTTCTTTCCGTTGGTCGGTAAAATGAGAAATAAAATCAGGATCATATTCGGTAGAATGCGGTAGATAGCCTCGCCAAGTGTACATGCCTACACGATTTTGAGGAATAAGAGTAAGAAAAGTATTCAATTTCTCACGGGAAGGACAATAAATAAATTCATCAGCATCAAGTGGAAAAATATAATCAATGTCAGCATCATTATTGAGCATATGCTGCATCATATGATTTAATACGCGTTCAGGGGCAAATTCGAGTTCATTGTAATGATAGATATGAATTGGTAGTCCCTCTTGTTTAAGAAGAGTGAGAATTTCACGCGTATTATCACTGCTATTGTG
>CBCSVJ010000098.1:0-5224 GCA_965143545.1 uncultured Haemophilus sp.
TTTTGCAGAAGAACCTATTGCCGTAGAATTATTATTTGTAGTTTGAGCACCATTACCTAATGAAACACCGCCCGCAGCACTTGAATATGCATCTACCCCAATAGCAATGTTTTTCTCATTAAGACTTCTCGCATTTAAGCCCATCGTAATAGAGCCTGCAGATATTGGTGAAGTACTCGCATTTGGACCAATCGCAATAGAGTCAACACCTGAGGCCCCCATATTATTCTGGTTGCCCGTTACATTGGATTTAACCGAGAAATAACGAATTTTTTCAATTTCTGCCATCGCAGCATAAAGCTGAGAACCATTGATTGCATCAGTCGAGTTTGCAGAAATATCACCTGGTGATAAGTTGATGAGTTGACGTTCATAGCCTTTTTTACCAATGGAAACAACGTCCCCCGCGATAGTATCAGCACCACCCGCCCAAGTATAAGTTGTCCCTAAAATAGTACGAGTAGTATAGGCAACCCCTGCTTTATCTGTTGCGGAACCGCCACCAATCGCTACTGAGTTTGCAAACGATGCATTAGCCCCAGTACCAACAGCGACAGCATTCGTTTTTTGAGCTGCAGCCAATGAACCTAATGCTAATGAAAGATCCCCAGATTTTGTTTTTGTTCCTAATGATACAGCAGCCTCACCAGCAATCGTATTCATCCAACGGGGAGTTTGAAGATCCCCTCCAGTTAAATCTTTAAATGCTTGTTGAACCGTTCCCGTTTTATCTTGGCCATTAGTATTGATATAAGTCGTTTGTGTAGCCGCTGCTTTATCAGTATCATCCCCACCAATCGCAACCGATGCATTACCATAAGAAATAACATTACCGCCAATCGCAATTGATTGATCGCCTCGAGCCCATGCACCCTCAGTAATAGAATTACCACCAAATGTAGCTGCTTTATCAGCTCTAATACCAGCTCCAATAGCAATAGACTGGTTTACTCGTACAACAGAAGTGCTATCACCAACTTGAGCATTTTGACCGATGAGAATATTACGACTACCCGTTGTTCCACCATAATTTCCTGTGCCATCACCAATCAGCACACTATTGTCATAACGACCATTTACGCCATAACCAATAGCGGTAGTACTTCCACCGCTTGCTGATGTGGCACTGTTCCCAACCGCAATACTAAAAGGATGTACATTTGTAGGCGCATTGCTTCCATCCCCCACAATCACGTTCGCTTGCGCCGGCATCATCACTGCAGATAAAGAAAGTGCAAATGCTGAAAGTTTGAAAAGAGAAGATAAACGTGTTTCGCTTGTTACACGTTGTTCTGAGTTTGAAGAAGCTTTTACGGCTCCTTTTGCTAATTCTGATGTGACGACAAAAGATTGTGTCGTTTTGTTCCAAATAATCTTAAATACTTTGTTCATAAAAAGGTTCTCCCAAACAAATAGGCCAATAAGTTGTTGCGAAGCTAAAATAATGCAAACTAAGCAAGTAAATAGTAAAGTCTTTGGAGTATATAGGAGCTAAGCATAAGATCAAGGAAATGTTTGCTTTTTACACTGTTTTTTACAAAAAATTTACATTTTAACGTTTGCGTAAAAAGCGAACATTAAAAAAGTACTCAGGATGGGCTAATCACATGGGTTTAATCCCTCTCAAACAAGTAAAAAAACACGATGAAAATCAACCGCACTTTTGCCTCTTTTAGAATATTATCCTTTACCACTTTCTCAACACCAGTATACCCCTTTATGAGTATTTTTATTTTAAAGTTTGATCAACCTCAAAGTTTTGAAAAAAAACCTTAGGAAAACTACTGCTTTTTGGTATCTTATGCTTGCGTTGAGCTATTTTTATGAGTGAATTCAAAAGCTTAATAGGAATTGTTCGCATTTAAAATTGTTTTTTTATTCTTTCCTAATGGAGTGATTATCGTGAACGCATTGAGAAAAAGCCTTGTTTTGGCCACTTCTTTCGCAGCTTTAGGTGTGTATAACTCAGCGATGGCTGAAATGGTATACAAGCCTGTTGAACAACCTGTGGAAGCACCAAACCCTAATTTAAAAATCGAAGCAGTGAATGAAAAATTTGCTGAGAAATATCCTAGCCAATTCAATTCGTGGAAAGCGACTGAAAAAGGCGACAAAATCATCTATGCTAATGAACAAGATCCTCGTTTAATCGTGTTATGGGGGGGCTATTCTTTCGCAAAAGAATATAACGCACCTCGTGGTCACGTTTATGCAGTAGAAGATGTACGTAATATTTTACGTACTGGTGCGCCCAAAAATGCAAATGATGGCCCTCAACCAATGGCATGTTGGACTTGTAAAGGTCCAGACGTTCCTCGTTTAATTGCAGAATGGGGTGAAGATGGTTACTTTGGTGCCAAATGGGCTAAAGGTGGACCAGAAATTGTCAACTCGATCGGTTGTGCTGACTGTCACGATACGACCTCTAAAGACTTTGCTGAAGGCAAACCTGCATTACGTATTGCTCGTCCACACGTTCTTCGTGCATTAGATCACTTAAATAATGCACTTCAAGCAAAAGCAAAAGCTGAAGGTAAAGAACAAGCTAACTTAAGCTTTAACACAGCTGCTCGCACTGAAAAACGTGCTGAAATCTGTGCAAACTGTCATGTTGAATACTACTTCGCGGGCGACTTAAAACAAGTAACCTTCCCTTGGGATAACGGTTGATGACATCGAAAAATACTATGATGATATCGGCTTCAGTGACTGGACTCACTCTCTTTCTAAAGCACCAATGTTAAAAGCGCAACACCCTGACTTTGAAATTTGGTCTTTAGGTATGCACGGTAAAAACGGCGTAACTTGTATCGACTGTCACATGCCTAAAGTACAAGGTAAAGACGGTAAAGTTTACACCGACCACCAAATCCAAAACCCATTCGATGCATTTGATACCACATGTGCAAACTGTCACGATCAAAGCAAAGAAAAACTTAAAGACATCGTTGCTTCACGTAAAAAAGAAGTGAAAGATGTAATGGGTCGTTTAGAAGATCAAGTTGTTCGTGCTCACTTTGAAGCGAAAGCGGCATGGGATGCTGGTGCAACTAAAGAAGAAATGGAACCTGCTTTAATGGATATCCGTCATGCTCAATGGCGTTGGGACTACGCAGCAGCAAGTCACGGTGGTCATATGCACGCACCTGATGTAATGCTTCGCGTATTAGGTTCTGGTATCGACAAAGCTGCAGATGCACGTGCTAAACTTGCAGCAATCTTAACTAAACATGGCGTGAAAACTCCAGTTGAAGTACCAGATATTTCTACAGCTGATAAAGCATGGAAAGTAATGGGTATTGATATCGAGAAAGAACGTCAAGCGAAAAAAGAATTCTTAGAAACTGTTGTACCTCAATGGGTAAAAGAAGCGAAAGCCAATGGCAAATTAGCTGAAGATACCGCAACAAAACAATAAAAAAAGAACCGCACTTTGTAACTAAAGTGTCGAAGTGCGGTCATTTTTAACCATATATTTGAGGTAATCAGAATGAATTTAACTTCTTTAATCAGCAAATCGGCAAAATCCCTTGCATTGCTTGCAATGCTTGCGGCAATGCCAATGGCTGCAAGTGCGGAAGAGATGGCAAAAACACCTGCCTCTCAACTCACTTATGAGCCACAATTGGATAACCAACGTGATCCAAACCAATATTGTGCAAAATGTCACAAATTTGACCAAGTTGATAAAAACCAAACTTTAGATCAATCTGGTGGTGAATTACACTTTGGTAAATTCCACGGCGCACACTTAAATCAAAAAAGCCCTAACACAGGTAACCCGATTAACTGTGTAAACTGTCACGGTAATATTTCGGAAGATCACCGTCGTGGTGCAAAAGATGTGATGCGTTTTGATGGCGATATCTTTGGTGATAAAAAACCAATGTATACCGCGCAAGAACAAAACCAAGTTTGTTTTGCTTGTCACCAACCGGCAAAACTTCGTGAAAAACTTTGGGCGCACGATGTTCACGCAATGAAATTGCCTTGTGCAAGCTGCCACACATTACACCCGAAAGATGATGCGATGAAAGGTATTCAACCGAAAAATCGTGTGAAACTTTGTGTAGATTGCCACGGCGAACAACAAAAACGCAAAGCGGCAAAAGAATCACAATCACAAACGCAATCAACCGAACAAAAGGATAAATAATGACAGCTTGTTCACGCCGAAACTTTGTTTCCGGCATGGGGGCATTAATCCTTATGACGGGGACATCAGTTACCTCTTTAGCGAAAGAGGAAAAGGCGGATAAACCGAAACGCTATGCAATGGTACACGATGAAACAGCTTGTATCGGCTGTACCGCTTGTATGGATGCTTGTCGTGAAACAAACCACGTTCCTGAAGGCGTTTCACGTTTGGAAATTCTCCGTAGTGAACCTTACGGTGAATTCCCAAATCAAGAATACGAGTTTTTCCGTCAATCTTGCCAACACTGTACAAACGCCCCTTGTGTGGCAGTTTGTCCAACCGGTGCATCATTTATTGATCCTGAAACAGGTATCGTAGATGTGCATAAAGATCTTTGTGTAGGTTGCCAATACTGTGTTGCAGTTTGTCCTTACCGCGTACGTTTCATTCACCCAGTACACCGTACTGCGGATAAATGTAACTTCTGTCGCGATACAAACTTAGCAGCTGGCAAACAACCTGCTTGTGTAGAAGCTTGTCCAACCAAAGCATTAACCTTTGGCGATATGAATGATCCAAGCAGTGCAGTTTCCCGCAAAGTGAAAGAAAATCCGGTTTATCGCACTAAAGTGGAATTAGGTACTCAACCAAATCTTTACCATATTCCATTCCAACACGGGGAGCCAAGAAGATGACATTAGATTATCCTGTTCCGTTTCACACACCTAATTTGGTGTGGGATTCAACAATCGCTATCTATTTGTTCTTACTTGGTATTTCTTCCGGTGCGGTACAATTAGCGATTGCTTATAAACGTAGTCACAAATTAGAAAATCCTAGCAAAAACTGGATTATCCGAGCGGCCGCCGTTTTAGGTTCTGTGCCAACATTAATTGGTTTAACCCTGTTAATTTTCCACTTGGCACGTCCTTGGACATTCTGGAAATTGATGTTTAACTATCAATTTAACTCTGTAATGTCTATGGGGGTAATGTTATTCCAAGTTTATATGCTGTTTTTGGTATGTTGGTGTGCGGTTATCTTCAAAGAAGATATCATGGCGTTCATTCAACGTTTTATGCCAAA